>WFTY01000477.1 GCA_015485245.1 Anaerolineales bacterium
CATGCTGGCGAACAAAGATTTCGTCTTCGTAAACGTGCACATCCCCGATCAGGGCGACATCCCCGGCACCGATCTTTCCATCCCCTTCGACAAAATCGAAGACAACCTGAATCAACTGCCCGCCGACAAAAACGCCAAGATCGTGCTCTACTGTCGCAGCGGCAGCATGAGCAGCGTGGCAGCCAAAACGCTGATCCGCCTGGGGTACACCAACATCTGGAACCTGGATGGCGGCTTCAACGCCTGGCAGGCCGCTGGTCTCCCAATGGAGTGACCCGGTGAAAGACGACCGCCTGTACGAACTTCACGCTGCCATCTGTAGTACGCTGGCACATCCCACCCGCCTGAAGCTGATCGACTGCCTGCAAGACGGCCCCAAATCCGTCACAGCACTGGTCGCTGAAATCGGGGCGCCGCAGCCCACCGTTTCGCGGCACCTGGCAAAGATGCGCCGCCTGGGTGTGGTACGAACGGAACGCCGAGGCCAGAGCGTGTATTACCGCTTAAGCAGCCCTAAGATCCCCCAGGCGTATCAGTTAATGCACACCTTCGCCCGAGAGTGGCTGGCCAGTCAAAGCGTGCTGGTGCAGGAAACAGAACAATGAGCCCAGCGAAGAAAAGACGGATCCTTGCTCTCAGCGTTGCTGTGAGCGTCCTCGTCGCCACGGGTGGGCTGTTCCTGCTATGGCAAAATCGCGTTCAGGTGCAGGCAAGTCAAGTTATCTTGGAAACGCCTGCGCCTGAAGCAGGGAAGAAAAACGAGCTTGCCGTTCTGCCACCGCTGATCGGCCCCACCGAGGCGCAGCCGCGCGGCGTCGCCCGCCTGGCGCAGATCAACACCACCATCCCCACCCGGCCCAGGGTTGAAGTCTCCAGCTATGAAGTGCAGCCTGGCGACAACCTCTTCGCCATCGCGGACAAATTCAACCTGAAGCCAGAAACAGTGCTGTGGGGCAACTACGATGTGTTGCAAGATAACCCCCAGTTCCTCAAAACCGGGCAGGAGCTGAACATCCTGCCCACCGACGGCGTGTACTACCAGTGGCAGGAAGGAGACAATCTGACCGCGGTGGCGGAGTTCTTTGGCGTAGAACCTACCACAATCCTGGAATGGCCGGGAAACGGCTTCGACCTGCTGGTGGATCCTAACAACCCGGCGATTGAACCGGGGACATGGCTAATCATCCCCGGTGGACGGCGCGCGCTCAAAGACTGGGGCCCCCCAGCGATCACGCGCACCAACCCGGCAGCAGCTCGATACTACGGTTCAGGCTACTGCGGACAGGTGTACGAGGGTGCCATTGGCACCGGCGCTTTTGTCTGGCCAACCCCCTCACGCCTGATCTCCGGCTACGACTACAACCCCTCCATCCATCCAGGACTGGACATCGCCGGGGCGGAGGGGAACGCGGTCTACGCCTCCGACAGCGGCGTGGTGGTGTTCTCTGGTTGGAGCGAGTTTGGCTATGGCATCCTGATCGTGCTCGATCACGGCAACGGCTGGCAGACCGCTTACGCTCACTTGAGCGCTGCAGGGGTCACCTGCGGCCAGAGCGTGGCGCGCGGCACGATGATCGGTCGTGTGGGCAACACAGGAAATTCCAGCGGGGCGCACCTGCACTTTGAGATGCGCAGCGAGATCTACGGCAAAGCCAACCCCTGGAACTTCGTCACGCCCTGACGACGATCCCACACAACACCTGCAAGGCCCACCGGGTTCAGAACACAGGGAGGATACCTGAACCCGGTGCGCACACCCCGGGGGAAACTTCACACAACCTTTAAACAAAATTCACCCAAACTTCAAACACAAGAGCTATAAGTAAGAAAAAGGTTTAGGCTCGACACATAGAGAGGAAATGAATTGTAATGAACGACCAACCCCTTACCCGGCGTGACTTTTTGCGTCTGACCGGGGTGGGCGCAGCTGCGCTCGTCACCGGCGGCCTGTCCAAGTTTCTGAGCGCCTGCACCGCTGTAGATCAGGCCGTGGCGGCGGGAACCGCCGCGGCGACGGCGACCACATCTGGAGAACTCCCAGACGTAGAGATCGCCCTGCGGGCCACCCC
>WFTY01000478.1 GCA_015485245.1 Anaerolineales bacterium
GAGCGAACTCTGTCTCGCCCGCGATCCACAACGCCTCCAGCCCCTCTTCGCCCTCTTCTCCACCGACCTCGCCGATGACCTGAACCAAAGCGTTGCGGCGGGCAAACTCAAGGTGGAAAAGTGGATGACCCAACATCGCTACAGCGTTGTGGAAGAGACCGCCCCCTGGCGTTTTTTCAACATCAACACCCCCGAGGATCTCGCCACCGCCAAAGCTCATCTGGACGAGCTGCAAACCAAGTAGAAACCGAAGTTTCACGACAGGCGCGAGCCGTATACAATAGCCCGACAACAGCCATTGTCGGGGGATAGGGGGAGATGATGTTGAACAATTTTCGGTTCTGGATTCTGGTTTTCGCACTCGCATCGGGGTCACTACTCGGTGCGACCGCCAGTGCTTCCCAGCTACCCCCCTTTCCTGAAATCAGCCAGGGGGCCGAGCCCGTCTGGGTCAGTGACCCCCGCCTCCAGTTTCGCCGCACGGATTTCCTCAGTCGTCGCGGCCGCGGCGCCACAGCCGAAGAGGCGGTGCATGCCGCCTATGACAAAATCCTCCAGCTCTACCGGGTGCCCGAAGGGGGCGCTCTCCCCTCTGAAATCGAAGAAGCGCTGACAGTGGCCGGCATCTGGCACGACGGTGCGAACAACGAATACCGCGCCATCATTACACTCAAGCAGAAAGCCGCGGAAAACTACCCCAGGGCGCAGATTCGCACACTGGATAAGACCACGCGGGAGTTGCTGACGCGAGCCAAGAGTGAACAGGAACCCATCGTCAAACTGGGGCTGGTCGCCAAGGCCGAACAACTTCAGAATGAACGCGCGGCCTGGCAGAAATCGATGAAAAAAATTGATGTCACCGGCCAGGGCATCCGTGCCAAATGGAAGGTAAAAACCCTCAACGAAGAGATCGACCAGATCATCACCAAGCTTGCCATCCAGCCCGCCGGGGATGCCTCGGATGTCAGCCCCGATGTCATGGCCAGCATGATCACCCGTGGCCTGAAAGTGGCTGGCATCAGTGCCGCGTCAGCAGAGAAGGCGGACTATATTCTCAAGGGTCGTCTGGCCATCTCCCACGCTCCCGACGAAAGCGGCTGGATGGGCGGCTTGGGAACCCTGGAAGTCGAGCTGTTCAAAAAGGGTGAAGAGCAACCCATCGGCAGTTACCAATGGGATATCAACGTCCTCCACCTCTATCCCGAAACCGCCGAGCGCCGCGTCGTCGAGAAAGCGGAATACCTGCTCAAGAAAGAGATGCGCGATGTCTTGATCACCATCGCTCTGACCCGGATCTAGGGCCTGTTCAATATTCCGGGGTAAACCAATCCAGGGTGCCGTGGAGTTTGACCACATCGCCAATGATCAACAGAGTGGGTGCTTTTACCTCGTTTTCGGCCACGATTGCCGGCAGGCTGGTCAGGGTGCCGGCATAGACTTTTTGTGCCGGCGTGGTGCCCTGCTGGACGATGGCGGCGGGCGTTTCGGCCGAAGCGCCGTGCTCCATCAGGCGGCGGCAGATGATCTCCAGCCCTGCCAGGCCCATATAGACCACCACCGTCTGGCTCGGCTGCACCAGGGTCTCCCATGGCAGGTCGACGCTGCCATCCTTGAGCTGGCCGGTGACGAAGATGACCGACTGGGCGTAGTCGCGATGGGTCAGGGGGATGCCGGCATAGCTGGCGCAACCGGCGGCGGCCGTGACGGCGGGAACGATCTGGAACGGGATGCCCTCTTCGGCCAGGCCGGCGATCTCTTCCCCACCACGACCGAAGATGAAAGGATCCCCCCCCTTCAGACGTAACACCTGTTTCCCCTCCTTGGCCAGGGCGATGAGTTGCTGGTTGATCTCCTCCTGACGCATGGCGTGAAAATCGCGCTTCTTGCCGACGTAGATGCGCTCCGCCTCGCGCCGTACCAGGTCGAGAACCTGAGGGGAGACGAGGCGGTCATAGAGCACCACATCGGCCTGCTGCATCAGGCGCAGGGCGCGGAAAGTGAGCAGATCGGGATCGCCAGGGCCAGCCCCCACCAGATAGACCTCGCCCTTGTCGAGCTGGCTCTCATCCACCGACTCCAGGGCTTTTTGCAGCACCGCCTCCGCCGCCTCGCCGCGGCCGCTGACCACCATCTCCGCCACCGAGCCGTGGAGAATACGCTCCCAGAAACGGCGCCGCTGGGAAAGTTTGGAAAAC
>WFTY01000479.1 GCA_015485245.1 Anaerolineales bacterium
GTTCACGCTCACCTTCGGCAAATCATCGGGCGAGCCGATCAGCACGGGAATGGCTTTCTCTGGCGGGCGCGCTTTGGCGGTGTAGAGGCGGGCAATGGCTTCTGGCAGGTTCACCCGCGCGCCCAACCCGTAGACGGTGTCGGTGGGGAAGGCGATTACGCCGCCTTGATCGAGTACCGCCAGGGCGTGCGCGAGAGAGCCGGGGTGGTCAATGGGGAGAATTTCGGTTTTCATTTTCTCTGAATGCGTAAAAGCCGGTCGTGCCCGGCGAGGTCGGGGAGGACATCCACTTTGGCCTGAGGGTAGAGGCGCCGTGCCAGTTGACGCGCCGCTGCGCCCAGGGACGCTTCGATCTCCATGAGCAGCAACCCGCCGGGGCGCAGGAGACGGCGCGCTTGCGCCAGCAGCGGCCTGATGATGCGCAGGCCATCCTCGCCGCCGTCGAGCGCCAGTCCCGGCTCCCGCCCGTAGATGGGCAGGCGTTGCAGCGTTGCGCTGGGGATGTAGGGTGGGTTGGCGCAGATCAGGTCGAAGCGCACCCCATGCAACAGGGATAGCAGGTCAGCCTGGATGAAATGGATACGTTGTGCCACATTGTGAAGGGATGCGTTGGCGCGCGCCACGGCAAGCGCGGCGCGGCTGAGGTCGGTGGCGAGCATTTGCAGGTCGGCGCAGTGGGCGGCCAGCGTTATCGCGATGCAGCCGGAGCCGGTGCCTACGTCTACGGCAAGGCGGCGCTCCGGGTGGTGGCGCAGCCAGGCGAGGGCCTGCTCTACCAGCAATTCGGTCTCAGGGCGGGGGATGAGTACATCCGGTGTGAGCGTGAACCTCAGTCCGTAGAACTCCCAGCTTCCTACTACATAGGGGAGCGGGACGCCTGCTTGCAGACGCGCGGCGGCCTCGGCGAGGCGAATCTCCTCTTTGGGGGACAGGATGTATTCCGGGTGCGCCAGCAGCCAGGCACGACTTTTTCCCAAGATGTGCGTTGCCAGGGTTTGAGCGTCGAGGGCGGGGGTATCGCTGTGAGGGGCAAGCTGCTGTTTAATCGTTGCGAGGGCGCGCCCTAACGGGGTAACGCGGCGCGGCGCGGTCATGTTTACAGTCCGGCTTCAGCCAGGCGCTTGGCCTCATCGCGGGTGACCAGCTCATCGATGAACTCGTCCAGGTCGCCATCGAGCACGGCAGGCAGGTTGTAGGAAGAGACGTTGATGCGGTGATCGGTGACGCGCGACTGCGGGAAATTGTAGGTGCGAATCTTCTCCGAGCGCTCGCCGGTGCCGATTTGTGAGCGCCGGTTTTCCTCGATTTCGGCGCGACGTTTGGCCTCTTCGATCTCGTAGAGGCGCGCTTTGAGAATGCTCATCGCCCGCTGGCGATTTTGCAGCTGCGAGCGCTCATCCTGGCATTGCACCACAATGCCGGTGGGGATGTGCGTCAGGCGCACAGCGGTGGCGTTCTTTTGCACGTTTTGCCCGCCCGCGCCGGCGGATTTATAAACATCCATCTTGATGTCGCTGTCGGGGATATCAATTTCCACGTCGTCCACCTCGGCGAGCACGGCCACAGTGGCGGTGGAGGTGTGAATACGCCCCTGCGATTCGGTCACCGGCACGCGCTGTACGCGGTGAACGCCGGATTCGAACTTCAAGCGCGAGTAAGCGCCCTTCCCCTTGATCAGGAAGGCCACTTCTTTGAAGCCGCCCACGCCAGTTTCGTTAACGGAGAGGATTTCTACCTTCCAGCCCTGTTTATCGGCATAGCGACTGTACATGCGGAAGAGATCCGCGGCGAACAGGCCGGCCTCGTCGCCGCCCGTGCCCGCGCGGATTTCCATGATGACGTTGCGGTTGTCGCGCGGGTCCTTGGGCAGCAGCATGGTTTTAAGTTCCTGCTCCAGCACGGGGATGCGCGCTTCCAGCTCGGCGACCTCTGTGGCGGCCAGTTCGGCCATTTCGGGGTCGTCGCTGTTGAGTAGGGCTTTGGCTTCTTCTAGCTCGTTCAGCACCTGATGGTATTCGGCGGCTTTGTGGATCAGCGGTTCCAGGTCGGCGCGCTCGCGCCCCAATTCGGCGGCGCGCTCGTAATCGTTGCCCACGCGCATCAACTCCTCGTTGATGGCGGCGTAGCGTTTTTCGATCCCAATGAGTTTGTTCAGCATGGCGGGGATTATACCATCGGGGGGTGAAGTTGTTGAATGGGGCTTGCACCCCATCAGGTGGCATGCTATAATTTTCACACGGATTTCCCCCTGGATGGTATTTCACAAGTGAATCAACCGCGTTGACCATTACCCTGTTTTCGCGCCGGTGTAAAGCAGTGGTGGATGTCTGACACGGACGCGGCATATATCTTTCCCAATAAAGCAGGACTTTTTTATGAACGTTGCAGAACTCGAACGCAAACCTTTACATGAATTGCGCCAGATTGCGCTGGATTTGGATATTCCCAAGGCGGCGCGGTTGAAAAAGGAACGCTTGCTCATGCTCATTCGCCAGGCCGAAGCTGCTCGCGAGGGCCTGGAAGTGCGCGGCGGCATCCTGGAGATTATGAGCGAGGGCATCGGTTTTTTGCGGTTGGAAAATTACCAACCCAGCGCCACCGATGTGTATGTCTCCCAATCACAAATTCGCCGCTATAAGCTGCGCAACGGCGATATGATCCTGGGGCACGTGCGCCCGCCGCGCGAATCGGAACGTCATTACGGGCTGTTGAAGGTGGAGAGCATCAATGGCTTAAGCCCCGAAGAGGCCGCCCGCCGCCCGCGTTTTGAAAAATTGACCCCCATTTTTCCCGATAGGCGCTTCAACCTGGAGACTGATCGCAACCTGCTCGCCACGCGGCTGATTAACCTGATCACCCCGATTGGCCGCGGTCAACGCGGGTTGATCGTTTCTCCGCCAAAGGCGGGTAAAACCACAATTCTTAAAAACGTGATTAACGCCATCTCCAGCCAGTATCCCGAAGTGTATTTGATCGTCGCGCTGATCGGCGAGCGCCCTGAGGAAGTGACCGATATGGATCGCTCGGTGGATGCCGAGGTGGTCTCTTCCACCTTCGATGAACCGGTTTCGTCCCATGTGCGTGTGGCGGAGATGGTCATTGAGCGCGCCAAGCGGTTGGTGGAAGTCGGGCGTGATGTCTTCATCGCTATGGATTCGATCACCCGCCTCTCGCGCGCGTACAACCTGGTGGTGCAACCCTCTGGACGTACGCTTTCTGGTGGTATTGATCCCTCCGCGCTTTACCCGCCCAAGCGTTTCTTTGGGGCGGCGCGCAACATCGAAGAGGGTGGTTCGCTGACCATCGTGGCTACTTGCCTGGTTGACACCGGCTCGCGCATGGACGATGTGGTGTACGAAGAGTTCAAGGGAACCGGCAATATGGAATTGCACCTCTCGCGCGAGTTGCAGGAACGCCGTATTTTCCCCGCTATTGACATCGCTCGCTCATCCACCCGGCGGGAAGAAATCCTGCTGGGGCCGGATCTCACCCCGCGCGTCTGGCTGATGCGCCGCATGTACGACCAGATGATCGCGCCGCCACCCCACGGCGCAGGGATGGATCCCGGCACGGCGACGGAGGCGATCTTCGACCGCTTGAAGAACACCAAGGACAATCAGGAATTCCTGATGACCTTGAATGAATAACTCTTTTCCCCTTTTGTGATTGCGGGCATAGTTGGTATGAAGCGCTGGTTGTATTGGCTGAGTTGGGCTGCCGCGTTGGGGCTGGCGGTGTTTGCCGCCTTTCTGGG
>WFTY01000480.1 GCA_015485245.1 Anaerolineales bacterium
CGCCGCGCCTGCTTCGACGCCCTGCAACACCTGCATCAGCGCGACGAACTACACCTGCGGGTGCTCAAAAACATCCCGGTGGAAGACCTGGATCACGCCATCGCCCTCGGTCTGCGCCACGGCTTCGGCGACGACTGGCTGCGCGTCGGCGGGATCAAGGCCTTCGCCGACGGAGCGCTGGGGCCACACACCGCTGCCATGCTGGAGCCTTACGAGGACGAATCCGACAACCGCGGCATACTGCTACTGGACGCCGAACAAATCGTCGAATTCGGGCAAAAAGCGCTCGCCCAGGGCCTTCCGCTCACCATCCACGCCATCGGCGACCGCGCCAACCACGAGGTGCTGGAGGCGTTGGAGCGGTTACGGGCGCTGGAAGCGGACAACAGACAACAGACAACAGACCACAGCCGGTCGTCCGCCGTCGGTCGTCCATCGTCCCGCCTGCGCCACCGCATCGAGCACGTGCAACTCACCCACCCCGATGATGCGCCGCGCCTGGCCGAGTTAGGCGTGATCGCCTCGATGCAGCCGATCCATGCCACTTCTGATATGGAAGCCGCCGACCGCTACTGGGGAGAGCGCGCCCGTCACGGCTACGCCTGGCGCACGCAGTTGCAAGCCGGCGCGGTGCTGGCCTTCGGCTCAGACGCGCCCGTGGAGTCGCCGAATCCGTTCTGGGGGTTACACGCCGCGGTGACGCGCCGCCGCGCCGATGGCTCGCCCGGCCCCGAAGGCTGGCACCCGGAAGAGAGACTTTCCCTGGAACAAGCGCTGCGCGCTTACACACAAGGGCCGGCTTATGCCGCGGGGATGGAAAACCGGCTTGGCAAGCTCGCCCCCGGTTACCATGCCGATTTGATCGTCCTGCAGCGCGACCCCTTCGCGATTCCTCCCGACGAACTACGCGCGCTGCTTCCCAGTCGCGTGATGATCGGCGGCGAGTGGCAGTTCTGCGAGGATGAGTAACCTCGCCTGCGCGTCTCAGCGATGAAGCGCCGAAACCCGCAGAGAAATCTTGCGACGGGCGATCTCGGCATACAGCACATTGTTAAAGAAGGCAATGGCGAACATCTCCAACCCCTCTTCGACAAGTTGCTCCATCTGATAAAGCAAACCGTCTTCGGTAGTCAGCCCGCGGGTCAGCATCACGCCGCCAAGATACTCCATCACCAGCGCACCGGTCAGGTAGAGCGCGCCGGCGAGCAGAAAACGAATCACCAGGCGGCGCGGCAGGGAGCGCAGAAAGGGCAAAAAAGCGACGCCGACTCCCAGGGCGAGCGCGGCCCCAAACGGGATCCACGCCCAGGAGGAAGTTAACAGCGGAATGCCGCGATCGGCCAGCCGTTCAGCCAGTATTTCAAACCGCTCGTGGATCGCCACGCCTTCATCCAGGGAAAGAAAGAAAAGCACAAGCGCCAGCGCGGCCCAGTGGCGGGCCGTCCGTTCGCCGCTCGCCCGCTCCGCCAGATACACCACACCCAGCAGCAACGCCGCCAGCAGCAGGTTTAGAACAGCGAAATACGTGGGAACACTGTTCTCCACACCGACATCAAAGACCACCAGGACGCTGAAGATCAAAGCGTGGTTAGGGATGTGTGGGTAGAGGTAACGCCCCAGGCCGAGGATAACCAGCGCCATGACTAGGCCGTACTGCACGCGGCGGAAGGTGCGAGGGGAGAGGGTGTAGGTGAGTTGCATGAAGAGAACTCCTTTTGGTGAGTGGACGACGGGACGACAGACGACGGACCGCGGCTTTTCGTCTGCGGTCTGTGGTCTGTGGTTTGCCGCCGTCACTCCATCATCGCCAGGTAGCGCTCCTCCAGACGCGCCGCCTGACAGCGGATATCGTGGCGGGCTTCCACATGGGCACGCCCGGCGCGCCCCATCGCTGCCCAGCGCTCCGGGTGAGCGATCAACTCCGCCAGGGCCTCGGCCAAGGCGTCGCTGTCGCCCTCGGGAACAAGCACCGCGCTCTCGCCGGGGCGGGTAACGTAGGGAATGTCGGCGTGGGTTGTAGAGAGCACCGGCAGGCCAAGGGCCTGCGCTTCGAGGATCGTCGTCGGCGCGCCGCCCTCGCTGTCGCCATCACTGGCGGTCATGCTGGGGTGGACGAAGATATCAGCCAGCGCCATCGCGGCGAGGTAAGCCGCATAATCCAAAAACCCCAACATGCGCACACAGTCCCCCAGACCGTGCTCGGCGATACGACGGCGCACCTGCCTCGCGAGCTGGCCGCTCCCAATGATACGGAATTCGAGCGGCACTCCCCGCCGCCGCAGCGCAGCCACAGCATCCAGAGCGTTGAGCAAGCCTTTCTTCTCCTCGAAGCGCCCAGCAAAGCACAGGATCGTCTTTCCGCCATGCGCTTCACGCTCGCGAAAGGGCAGGCGATCCACGTCAATGGCGATGTGTTGAATGCACACTTTCTCCGGCGGACAACCCAACGCGATCAAACGCTGGCGCATATATGGCCCCTCAACCAGGATCAAATCGCCGCGGGAGAAGAGCGTCTGTCTGTGCTGAGGCCACTCCCCCCAATCGGGTTTACCCACAATATCGGTCCCGTAAAATGTCGTCACCACTGGAATCCCCAGGGAGGCGCCCAGATCAAGGGCGCGGTACCCCACCCCGCCAAAATGCGCGTGGATCAGGCACGCGCCGCGCGCTTTCAGGATGCGCCGCGCCCAGCGGATTTGCGCTTCCGGCGCGCCGACCACGCTGGAACGTAGCGCGCGTGCTCCCGGCAGGCCGGCCCGATCCCAGGCGCGCCACAACAGCCAGGGCAGACGAGCCGGGAAACCGTAAGCATCTTGATGAGGAAAAGGAAAACTCCGCCGATGGATCAACGGCGTCCCCAGGCTGAGGCACACCGGACGCGTGCGGCGGAAGTGCGCCAGGTAAAAATAGATAAAGGTCTGCGA
>WFTY01000481.1 GCA_015485245.1 Anaerolineales bacterium
ACCCTATATGAATGGTGGGTCACCCCCCACCGGATTGATGGCCTGCCGTTCCACGATTTCATGATGGCCGAAAACGCCCGCCGCGGCACGGTCTTCGGCGCGGAAGGCGAGGCGACGGCAGAAAGCCCCCGCGTGCGCTTCGACCTGGCGAACCTGCACATCCAGCGCTACGGCAACACCGCCATCGCCAGCTACACCCTGCTAATCAGCAGTGGAACGGCTGAGGGAGTACACGTGGCCGCCCACAACGAAAGTCGGGTGATGATCCAGTTCCCCGATGGCTGGAAAGTGGTGCACGTCCACAAATCGCCGGCCTGGGCCGCCCCTCACGAATCCCCGGCATGAAAGCTCCGCCCACACCATTGGCGATGCTGGCGCTCCTCGGCATCCTGCTCGGCTGTGCCGCCCCGCAGGCCCCTCCAGCAACGACGATAGCGCCACAGCGCCTCACCGCTTCATCCACCCCTGCAGCAACGCCCACACTCCCTGCGCCTACCGCACCGTCCCGGCAAACGCCGCGCGCACCCACCTATGGCTATACGAACTTGCGCGCCGACGGCAACCGTCTGGTGAGCGGCCGCGCCGACCTGGACGCAACGCGCGTGGTGGACATCCCCCTGGCAGGAACGCCTCTCTGGGTCGTCGGCGCTGCGGAGGGAGCCAACAGCTACTGGGCAGTGGCTTTAAGCGATGGACATGTACAGGCGTTTCGCCTTGGCCCTCAGGGCGTAGAATCCGCCGATATCACACCAGATCACCTCGCCCCCGGTCAGCCGCCGCTGCTGCGCCTGGAGGACGGGACGCTCACCCTGCTCAACCCGCCGCCAGACCTCCCCGCGTCCCCCCTGACCACCCCATTACCCATCCCGCTCAGCGGGCTTACCGCGTTTCTCCTTACCAACGGCGATCTGGCTTTTGTGGACGCGCAGGGCAATACCACAGCACAACTGGCGGCGAACGCGCTGCCCGATGCGCGCCTACTCGGCGACGAACGCGGACGGGTTCTGGTGCTCAGCGCACCGTCAGAGATCTACACGCACGGCGTGCTCGGCGACGCGTTGGAAGCCACACGCATTACCCTGATTGCAACGTTGCCCACACCGCGGGTAACGAGCATCATCGAAATCCCCCCCGGAATGGTCGTCGAGGGCGTCGCCCCGCTGTGGCTGGACTGGGACGGCGACGGCGAACGCGAAATCATCGTCACCTTGAGCGACGCGCAACAAGGAGCGCAACTGGTCATCTTCAACCAGGAGGGGGAACAGATCGCCGCTGGCGATCCGATTGGCCAGGGCTTCCGCTGGCGACACCAGATCGCTATCGCGCCTTTTGGGCCAAGCGGGGAATGGGAACTGGCCGACGTACTCACCCCGCACATCGGCGGCGTGGTGGAATTCTTCCGGCGCGAGGGAACGACATTGACGAAAACTGCGTCGCTGGGCGGCTTCACCTCCCACGTGATTTACACCCGCAACCTCGACCTGGCGTTGAGCGGCGACTTCGATGCCAACGGGGTCGCCGAGCTCTTGCTACCCAACCAGACGCTCACCGCCCTGGGCGTGATTGGGCGCGACGAAAACGGCGCGACGCTACTGATGGAGCTACCGCTGGACGGCGAACTGAGCAGCAACCTTACCGCTATTCCGACGGAAGACGGACGCATCCTGGTGGGCGCGGGCATCAACGAGGGAGTGCTACGCATCTGGCTGACGGAGGAAATCCCCTGAGCAGCTACCTTCCTTTTGTGGTATGCCAAAAAACACCCAGACGTTCGCCAACATCTTCACCAGGCACGGGGCACGCCACCAGCGACCAGCTCCACCGCTTCACCGTGACCGCCGAAAGCGACGCACGATCACCCACCCTACCACATGGCGGTGGCCAGTCCATTAAGATACTTGGAATTGTCGATACAGCGCAAGGGAAATTCAGCCAGCACATCGGCGACGCGCCCATGCGCCTGCGACGGCGCTTTCACTTCAATCACCAGCTCGTTGAGCAAAGGCTGAGGGAAACGAATATTGGGGAAAAAGCCAAAAGCCTGATCAAAGGCGCGCATCCCATAATCCAACGTCAGGCGAATGTCACCTTCCGCATTGACGTAATACTCCCGCCAGTAGTAATTAATCAGCACCGGCTCCAGGTTGTTCAACAAGCGAGCGCAATCTTCAGCGGTGTGCTCCACAATCCCGGCGATGATCTCCTCCCAGCTCAACTGGGCAATCTCCAGGGAGGCATCCACCGGGAAGATAATTTTCCGCGAGAGTTGAGTCTGCTTGTGCTTGATCTCAACCTGACCGGCGCTGGCCCGCCAGGTTTCACCGTACCAGCGATAACGCACCTTGGCGCGCTCAGCCAGCCCATCAACGTGATCGAGTATAAACTGACGCTCAAAGGTGTCAAAATACAGGTTGTTCACCCGCCGGAGGGGATACGCTGCGCGAAAAGCCGCCGGATGCGCCAGCGTCCAACTGCGCACCTCATCCAGCAGCAAGGCGTCAACCACCATTTTGACCTCGTAACGCCGTTCGCCGCTTACCACATCGTGGCTCTGCACACTCATGGCGCGCCCCCCTGCTGGTAAAGCGCGTCCACATCCACATCCTCCGGGGGGACGGTTTCCCCATTCCATACCAGGACGCTCTCCAGCTGGACGAGGGTCGGTTTTGGTGTGTTCGTGATCTCTACCTCGCTGGCATCCAGCGTGGCGGGGCCATATTGCGGCTTCTTGATATATGCCGCCAGCCCGGCCACCTTCGCCGCGTCGATGGTGGTGGTTTCCACCACTACACTCGAACGGTCTTTGCTGACCACGCCAAAGCCCACATCGCGGATTGTCAGATTGCGCACGGTCACCTGACTACCCTCCCCCGCGGACACCCCTTTATCCACCACGCCAACGATATAGACATCGCTCACTGTCACCTGTGAGCCGCTGACATCCACCGCGTCGCCCCCGACATCCACAAAGCTGCTGTGGGTGATCGAGCCGCTGACAAAATCGCCATCCAGGGCATCTGAGGCAGTATCCCGAAACTCGACATAATCCAGCGACAATGAAGCGCGCACGACGTTCAGAGCGTCTCCCGTGGTGTTGTCGCCAATGCGAGCGTAGGCGATATCGACGTCGCTTTCATAAAACGTGACGCCGCCGGTGAGCACCCAGCCAGGGCGTGAGGTGATTCCGGCCATTTTTTCCACGGTTACATAGCGCCAGGATGATTCGGCCGCGGCGTTCAGCACCACCATGCCCCCCCACGATTCGCCCTGGGCGGTGAGCAGCACCGGCGCACTCTCCGTCCCCGTGATCCTCACCCGGCCGTTGACCAGGAAGAGCGCGCCTTGCTCAAAGCGTAAAGTGGTCCCCGGGGGAATCAACAAAGCATAGCCCGAAGGAATCACCAGATCGCCGCGCACATTCCAGTCTCCAGGGGAGATCGTCAAAGCGTCCTCGCCCAACGGAATCAGGAATTCATGCGCCGCCAGGGCCTCTTCCAGTGACACCGTCGGCTTGACCCCTGTCTGGACTTCCTGAGGAGCAGAGCCTGGATAAATCGGCACATCATAACGACGCGCCCCCCCGTAGAGGCGCGCCTGCAAGGTGAGCGGTTCTTCGCTGGCGGGGTCGAGACCAACCTGTTCCGCGGGGATCAGGTAAGGGACGTATTCCCCAGCGCGCGTGTTGCCTTCAAAGAGAATGCGGTCCGCATCAAGCTCCACGGCATCGTTCAGGCATTGCTCCAAAAAACACCAATCGCGCGCAAAAGGAAGGAAAGCATCGCCAATCCACAGACCTTCGATCTCCACCGACAGAGGCATCAAATTGACCAGGTCGAGTTCAAGATAATCACGCCCTTCCACCTGCGTAAAGCGGTAATTTCCACGCACCGGCTGCAGCGGATTCAGGTTTTTATTCAGCTTGTCAGCGCGGAAGGCAAGCGTATCCCAGGGAAGGAGCAACGGCGGGCCAGCCACCTCTGATCCGTGCAGCGCCGGATCACGATACTCCTCGACCAGCAACTCATAATAACGCCCAACCGCCTCGCCAAAACGCTCCTTGAGCATGTCAATGTACTCGGGGCGAGTGATCCGTTCCAGGTTTTCCACATAGGCTTTTTGCACCCCCGGCGAATTAAACAAGGGGGTATCCCTGAAGGGGAATGCCAGAAAATCACGGTCGTAGCTGGGATGAAACACCAGGCTGTCATAAGCCACCGGTTCGAGCAAGCCCGTGATGGGGTTGTAGTAAAAACGCGTGTTGATCCATCCTGTGCCGTGACCCCCGCCCCAAAGATCGGTCAACGCAAAGTAGCGCCCCCACAACGCTTCATCCAGCACTTGATCGGCAGGGAGTTCTCCCCGGTAGTAAGAATACAGCAAATTCTGCGCCGCGGCAAATTCCGCGGACAGGTTCGGGTCGGAGGCGACGTGGTTGCCGCGAAACGGCTTGATGGGGTTGTTCAAAGGTTCATCCACCAGCCAAAAGCTGCCAATGCCGTAATCATTGTTCAGGATTTGAGTCCAGTCATACCAGAGCAGATCCTCATCAAACCGGAAGATGACCCCCTCTCTGCGTCCCTGAGATTCGAGCAGATCGGCGTGGAAGCTCTCTTCCAGGGCGTAAATGCCCTTATACTCACCGTTGATAATCACGTTGACGAAGTGGTAACGTGTGGTGAGGATATCCTCAAGCAGAAGGTTCTGGATAAACGCCCACTCGCTGACGTAGCTGCGGGTGTGCGGCGCCTGAAGCGAAAAACGCCGCATCCCCAACACCGCGCCGTCATCCTCCGTGACGTGCACCCGGAAAGACCACATATCCGCCCGCAGATGGTCAACCCAATCCCCCTTTAAGCGCAGCTTTACATCCAGGGTTTGTTCATCGTTGTAACGCAAGGTGGCAGGGACGAAATCTTCATCCGAGGCATAAAGGACGCCCAGGGCAAGCGCCTCCTCGCGCTTGCTTTCAAGCTGCATCATCGAATCAAAAGGCACATCCAGAAAAACGTTCGCCAGGCCATTGGTCTGATATAGCTGGGCTTCACTCTCCAGGTCTTTGGACACCTCATCCACCGATTGCACCACAACCTCCAATTGCGGCAAGCGGCGCAACGCCGAAGAAATACGCGAGGCGTATCCCCCGCGGTAGAACAGCATCCCCCCAAGGAAGGATAACCCCACCAGAGCCAGCAGCACAGGCCAGCGCCAGGCTGGGGGAATTGCGCGAAAATACGTTTTCTTCTTGCGGGGATATTTCAGTTTCACGCATCAGCCCCCTAAAATGTTGTTTTGCTCCACAATGCTGATGGAAGCTTCCGCATAGCGTGCGTGAATACGCTCGGCGATGCGCGCCAACGCTTCAGCGGTTCGCGCCCGGAAATAAAACACCAGGCGCATCTCGCGGCCATTGGTGTCGAGACGCCGCAAATCCACGCTGCGCAGCTCTTCGCCGAGCACCGCATTGACGAAGTCAAAAGCGGCTTCGTCGGAGACTTCCCCCAAAGGCAACGCGATGTTCAGGTACAGGTTATTCGCCGGGGCGAGTCGGAAGGTGCGCAGGAGCAACTTGCGGACGAGCAAATAGCCCATAATCACCAGAAACGCCATCAGCGTGGCGATGCGCTGATCGGCACCCAGCCCCAGCCCAATGGCGATCGCGAAGAACAGAAAGATCAGCTCTTCCGGGTCTTTGATCGCCGTGCGGAAGCGCACAATGGAAAGCGCGCCCACCAGCCCCAGCGACAGCGCCAGCGATGATTTCACCACCGTGATGACCAGCAAGGTAATCATGGATAGCAACGGCAAGATGGGTGCAAATTTGGAACGGTTCGAGAGCGAATCGCCGTAGCGGGCGTAATACACCGCCAGCAGAACAGAGAGCAACAGCCCCAGCAGCAGGTTAAACAGCATGGTGGGGACAGACAGAGGCGCGGGGTTGGTAAAATCCATCAGGTTTCTCCAGAAATCTTCAAACAATACTCTCAGACAAGCCCCAGGCACTATTTGGAGCATTACCTACTCAGCGAACAGCACAAGTCGCGGCTCTGATTCTACCTGAAATCCCGGTATTGTGCTCCCGGAATTCGCGCATTATAATGGGATCAGGTTTTCGCACTCAATCAATCACCGGAGGAGATAGCACCATGAACAGAAAAACTCTGTGGTCAAGTATAGCGCTTGTGCTTGTCGCCGCGCTGGCAATAACATCGATAGCTTTGGCCGCGCCCGCCAAACAAGGATCGCGCCCGCCGGTCATTCCTGTGCCGGGCCCTGGTATGTATGTCATGAACCCGGCGGCATACCCGCCCGCCTCGATGGGAATGTATAACTTTTCTGTAGTATTCGTGACCTCGCCGGGGAAACTGTGCTTCATTAACCCTTACGAATCCGTCGGAGAATATGGGCACATCAAGAAAGCCGCCATCCGTAAACTGGATAACGGCAAGTGGGTCTCAAACGCGCTGCCCAACAAACGCACTGAGGTTTCGGTGAGCGCGGGCTACATGCGCTGCGCCGACGTGGGTGTGGGCATTTGGGCCTTCCAGGGTCTGTGGTAATCCCCGCTTAGGCTCTTAACGAAAAAAGCAAAGACCATCCCCTGCAAGGTCTCTCGGCCTTCAGGGGATGGTCTGCGTTAAGCGCCGGATGCCTTTTACCAGTAAAGAAACTCAATTCTCCGGCGGCAACACATTGGCAGTGAATTGCACCGTCACCTCGGGGGATTCAGGATCGTTGGATACCAGGATGACCTGGCGCATCAATTCGCCAGTCAATTCCGGGCCATGGGCGCCCGAATCAAACTCGATGTGCAGGGTGGCCTCCCCACCGGGAGGGATCGTCATCGGGTCCAGTTCGCCTGTGGTACAGCCACAAGTAGTGATGACTTCATCAACAACCAGATCCGCCTGACCGAGGTTACGCACAACCAGGTCCCGACTGACAATTTCGCCGTTAATCACATCTCCAAAATCAAAATCGGTGGTCTCCACGCTCACTTGCGGCTGTTTTCCCGCGCAGGCCGTCAGCAACACAGCCAACGCCAGGACGATGAAAAGAATCCACTTTCGCATAACAACTCCTTGTGCTTGTTCGTCACGCAGCAGGCGGCGACGATATCATCGCGCCGTATGTTTCAGCTCTCAGGGCTGTGCGCGACGGTCAGTTTGATGATGTCACCCATGCCCAAATTTTCCACGTCTTCAATCTCCAGCCCGGCCTTGCGCACATTCTCCACCGTACGGCGATTGATGTTCGCTCCGGTGATACGCACCACCAAGGGGTTGAGGATGTCCATCAACCGACCCAGCAACGGCTTCTCGGAGCGCACATGATCCAACAAAATGATCTGCCCGCCGGGTCGCACCACGCGTCGCAGTTCCTTCAACCCCAGGACTGGGTCAGGAACGGAGCAAAACACGCAGGTAGCCACCGCGCTATCAAAGGAGTCATCCTCAAACTCCAGGGAC
>WFTY01000482.1 GCA_015485245.1 Anaerolineales bacterium
TGCCCCTGCTGATCCAGCTCCTCGCTCAACGTGACTACATCGAGAGCCATACGGGCCTGCTGCAAGCGCTCAATCGCCTGCCAGACCCAGCGGTTGCGGTGAATGTAGAAATCCTCGGCTTCAAGGATGCCCGCCACGTCATAATAGGCCTCGGGGTTGAGCAACACCGCGCCGATGACCGCTTCTTCCGCCTCCCGGCTGTGAGGGACAACCTGCGCGCCGCTCAGAGCGGCTTCTTCCATAGTCATATCAATTCTTTTGGGGTGAGATAAACACAAAACCGCGGAGCACAACTTCCGCGGACGATGGTTTGCCTAGCCAGAGGAGGACGATGGCAACGCCTCAATCGTCATCATCCTGGTCGTCTTCCACATCGTCGTCGCCAAGCTTTTCCAGGAAATCTTCAAAGATGGAGAGACGATCTTCCTCTGCCGAAATGTCAGCGCCTTCTTCGCTCTCCACAGCGTCCAGGTCTACTTCATCATCTTCGGGGACGATGCCGGCGCTATCCATCACTTCCTGCGCTACGTAGATGGGCACGCCGCTGCGCACCGCCAGGTTAATGGCATCCGAGGGGCGTGAGTCAATGTTAAGCACATGCCCGTTAACGCGCAAAACAACATTGCCATAAAACGTCTCATTGCGCAAATCGACCACTTCCACGCGCACCAGCTCGGCGTTCAGCGTCTCGAGAATGTTGGTGAACAGGTCATACGTCAGCGGGCGGGCCAGCTCCACATCTTGCAACGCCACACTCAAATGCTCCGCCTCAAAGACGCCAATCCAGATCGCCAGGTAGCGCTCGGCATCGACCTGACGCAAGATCACAATCCGCTGCTGGTTGAGCAGGCTGACGCGGATGCTATCGATGATAACTTCAACCATCTCGGACATGACGTTCTCCCAACATCTACCACTCTCTCCAAGGTATTCTATCATGTGCGATATACGGATGCAATGACAGGCTGGCGCGAGTGACCAAAACGTTCTATTCAGCGGGAAAACGCGATTTCAATCGGAGAGCGTAGAAGCCATCAACAGTGACCGCACCAGAGGAGAAATGCGTTGTACATAGGCATCCAGCGGCGGTTGAGGCTTGCTGCGCGCCCAGTGCTGCGCCAGGCCGTAGATCGCCCACGCCGCCGCCGTGGACGCGATGTCGGCTTCATCCGGCGGCATACTGCGCTGTTTTAACCAGAACTGCATCAATTCCTGTACTTGCGCGCGCACCTGCCCTTCAACCAGGGCGTCGAACTGACCCCCGGCAGCCTTGCAATGATGCCCGGACTGGGTAACGAAGTCGCATACGGTCACGATCAGGGCGCGCAGGTTCTCTTCGCTATAATGGCAGGCGCTCAGAGTGCGCTGCTGCAATTCCTCCTCGAAGGCGCGGCGGATGCTGTATTGCAGCAGGGCGTACTTATCGGGAAAATGCGCGTAGAACGTGGCGCGATTGATCTCCGCCCGGTAGGCAATATCTTGCACCGTGATGGCCTGAAACCCCTTTTCGGCCAACAACTCGCCGAAAGCGCGAAAAATCAGGTTGCGTGTGCGTTTCACGCGGGGGTCCAGTTTCTCTTTTTCTTGCGGGGCTTGAAACAACATTTTTGCTCCTTTGTTGCTTAAACAACACATCAGGAGGATTGATGGTTGACCCATAAGCAACAAGTGTTTACTATCCAACACAAGATGCTTTTAATACACTTGTATCCTATCATAATGAAAGGAGAAAATCCAGATGAACATTGTGCCTGGTTTGCTCAGGGATTGTTACTGCTTGCATATCGGATGACCGGCATCCTGCTCTGGCTGACGCCGCTGGCTGGCGGTCTTCGCTTTCTAAATCCATCCACTCAACGCAAGAAGGAGGTTTTCTCATGAACATCGTCTTTTGGATCGGTCGTATCATCGTCGGCGTGTACTTTCTGTTCAACGCTTTCAACCACTTCGGGCAACTCAACATGATGACCGGGTACGCGCAGTCCAAGGGCGTGCCGGCCCCCAAACTGGCCGTGATCGTCGCCGGCATCCTCTTGTTCCTCGGCGGACTGAGCGTCCTGTTCTGGCAGCACCTGTTCTGGGGCATGATCGCCCTGGTGGTCTTCTTCGTACCGGTCACCTTCACGATGCACAACTTCTGGGCGATAGAAGACCAGCAGACGAAGATGGCAGAAATGGTCAACTTCACGAAGAACATGGCGCTGCTGGGCTTCGCCCTGATCGTGCTGGCGCAACTGGCCTGACAGGCGAGGGCAGCGCCCTTGCCTGCTCTCACAACCAACAGGAGGCAACTCCATGACCGACAAGATCGAAATCACCGCCCGTGAGAACGGCCCCTACCTGATCCCGGTGACGGGCAGCGCGACCTTCACCGACGCCGAAGGCGACAGCCAGCCGGTGGAAGGCAGCATGGTGGCGCTGTGCCGCTGCGGACAGTCGGGCAACAAACCCTTCTGCGACGGTTCGCACAAGAAGGCCGACTTCCAGGCTCCGGGCGGCACGGTCGCCATCCGCGCAACATAATCACTCTTCATCCCACTAACCCGGTTGCCCGCGCCGCCCTCTGGCCGGGCAATCGGTTCTTAAGGAGGCCTGAGCTGCCGCTTTCTCGATTCCCCCCTATTGATCCTCGGCCTGCTGCACGATGACGGACACTTGCACCAGATTGCCGCCATCATGCGCCAGGCAATAGGGATCACCGCCTGCAGGCTCCATGCTATAATTTGGTATCTCGTAGAGCACAGGAGCAGGTATGTTCGATCCCAAAAAACTGGAACAATTAGCCCAGGAAATGGCGCGCTGGGAGGAGCAGACATTGCAGCCAACGACCGAGCGCTTCCCTGAACGCCGGGACGTCTACCTGACCACCTCCTCCGAACCCATCGAACGACTTTACACCCCTCTGGATTTAAAAGACAGCGACTACCTGCGCGACCTGGGTTTTCCTGGGGAGTATCCCTATGCACGCGGGGTGCACGCCACCATGCACCGCGGCCGCTTGTGGACGATGCGCATGTTCGCCGGGTTTGGCACCGCCGAAGAGACCAATCAGCGCTTTCGCTACCTGCTCGAACAGGGACAAACCGGGCTCTCCATCGCCTTCGACCTGCCCACGCTGATGGGGTTGGACACCGACGCCCCCGAAGCCGTTGGCGAGTTTGGCAAGTGCGGCGTGGCGGTCTCCTCGCTCAAGGATATGGAAGTGTTGCTCGAAGACATCCCGCTGGGGAAAGTCTCCACCAGCATGACGATCAACTCCCCCGCGGCGATCATCTGGGCGATGTACATCGTAGCCGCCGAAAAACAGGGGGTGCGCCGCGAGCAACTGCGCGGCACCATCCAGAACGACATATTGAAAGAATACATTGCCCAAAAGGAATACATCTTCCCACCGGAGCCTTCCATGCGCCTGGTGACCGACACCATCGAGTTCGGCACGCAGGAACTGCCGCAATGGAACACCATCAGCATCTCCGGCTATCACATCCGCGAGGCGGGTTCAACTGCGGCGCAGGAGCTGGCCTTCACCCTCTCCGACGGGATGGAATACGTCCGCTGGGCGCTGGAGCGCGGCCTGGATATCGACAGCTTCGCCCCGCGGCTCTCCTTCTTCTTCAACGCCCACAACGATTTCTTCGAAGAAATCGCCAAATACCGCGCCGCCCGCCGCATCTGGGCGCGCGAAATGCGCCGCACCTTCGGCGCAAAGAACTCGCGCTCCTGGCTGATGCGCTTCCACACGCAGACCGCCGGCGTCTCGCTGACCGCACAGCAACCGGAGATCAACGTGGTGCGCGTCGCTATCCAGGCGCTGGCCGCCGTGCTGGGGGGAACACAATCGTTGCACACCAACAGCCTGGACGAAGCCCTGGCGCTGCCTTCCGAGCACGCCGTGACCATCGCCCTGCGCACCCAGCAAATCATCGCCGAGGAATCCGGCGTGACCAACACGATCGATCCCCTCGGCGGTTCGTACTTCATAGAAGCGCAGACCAACCGCATTGAGAAGCAGGCCTACGATTACTTCCGCCGCATTGAAGAGTTGGGCGGCGTGCTACCCGCCATCGAAAAAGGCTTCTTCCAGATGGAGATCTCTGAAGCTGCCTATCGCTACCAGAGCGAGATTGATTCCGGCCAGCGACGCATCGTCGGCGTGAACGCCTACAACGACAACACGCCCCTCACCATCCCGCTGTTAGAGATGGATCCGCAGGGCTACAAACGCCAGGTCGCCCGCCTCGAACAGGTGCGCCGCGAGCGGGATAGCGGCCGCGTCGGTCAGGCGCTTGACCGCCTGCGCATCGCCTGCCAGGGGACGGAAAACACCATGCCCTACATCATCGAGGCAGTGCGCGCCTACGCCACCCTGGGCGAAATCATCGGGGTGATGAAAGAAGTCTTTGGCACCTACCAGGAGCCAACCTGGATTTAAGGGCCGACCACAAGACGACAAGATAACCAGGCAACTGGGCAACCGGGCACTTGCCACCCAATCACCCAGTCACCTTATTACCCACTTCCCCAACCTCTACATCATGAAACTCAAATCCCCCCTTTCCTTGCTCTTCGCCGCTTTGCTCGCCATCGCCGCGGTGACTTCCCTTGGCCCGCCGGAGGCCACGCTGGGCACAAACGCGCGCATCGTGTATCTTCACGGCGCCTGGGTGTGGGCTGCGCTGGCCGCTTTCCTCGCTGCCGGCGTCACTGGCCTGATCGGATTGCTGCGACGATCCCAAAAATGGCATCACTGGTCGCGGGCGCTGGGGCGCACCGGCCTGGCTTTTTGGGTCACTTACCTCCCTATTTCGCTCTGGGCAATGCAGACCAACTGGAACGGCCTCTTCCTGGCCGAACCGCGCTGGCGGGTGGCGATGATCTTCGCTGTAGCCGGGCTTCTCTCCCAAGGGGGCGTCACTCTGCTGGAAAACCCCGCCTGGGCCTCGGTGGTAAACCTGGTATACATCATCGCTTTGTTCATCACCCTGCAAACCACCGAGAAAGTGATGCACCCGCCCGCGCCGATGCTACAATCCAACGCCTGGCGCATTCAAACGTTCTTCGCCGCGCTCACGCTGCTCGCCCTGTTTGCCGCCTGGCAGGTGACGCGCCTGTTTCTCCTTCCAGAAAGAGAAAAACCCGGTTCACCCTGAGGCTTTCCCCGGTGCACAAAACCGCGCATCCCCAGGGACGGCTGCAACGCATCCTGGCGATGGCTTCACCAGACTTTCCCCTTCTGGATGCACCGGCACAGGCGATGCAGGGCTTGACGAATCCTTTGCAGGGGCAGGTATGACCAACCCGGGCTGACCTGGTGGACGTGATACTGCGCCTGAACGAGCTTTACACCCTGGACGAAGGCGTAATGAATTTTTGGCTGCTCGCCCTGACAGCAGGGTGCCTTGCCCTTTACCCGTGCGCGTATACTCGACTGACTCCCCAAGGCAGCGAACCACGATGAAGCAAACAACCAAAGACGCCACAGTGCAGGTGCAAATCGTCCTTTTCGCCCTCATCCGGCTGGTTTTTAACACCACCTACCGGATGATCTACCCTTTTCTCTCCGTGTTCAGTGCCGGGTTGGGGGTTGACTTGCAGACGATCTCGCTGGCGCTGGCCAATCGCTCGCTGGTGGGCGTGCTGGGGCCATTCCTGGCCGTCTTCAGCGACCGACGTGGGCGCAAAATCGGCATGCTGCTGGGAATAGGCTTGTTCATCGCGGGCCTGCTCGTGGTCGCCGTGCGTCCATCCTTTTCAACTTTTGCCATCATGCTGCTGCTCACTACGTTGGGCAAATATGGTTTCGACCCCGCCATGCAGGCCTACCTCGGCGACCGCATCCCTTATCAGCGGCGCGGGTTAGCGCTCTCGGTCACGGAATTGGGCTGGTCGCTCAGCTTCTTCATCGGCATCCCCCTGGTCGGCCTGCTAATCGAGCGAGGCGGCTGGCTCTCCCCATTTGGCTGGCTGGCTTTTGCCGGTGCACTGGCGGGCGGCCTGCTGCTCTGGTTGCTGCCGCGCGATGCCGTTTCAGCGGCCAACCACGCCGGTGCATGGAGCAACCTGGGACGCGTGCTGCGCTCCCCTCCGGCGCTGGCAGGGCTGGCCATGGGGTTAACCGCCACCATCGCCAACGAAGTCGTCAACCTGGTCTTCGGCGTCTGGATGGAAGACACCCACAACCTGACCATCCTGGCGCTGGGCGGAACAGCGGCGGTGATCGGCGTCGCCGAGCTAAGCGCCGAGGCGCTCGTGGGAGGATTCGCCGACCGATTGGGGAAAGTGCGCGCCATCCGCATCGGCCTGATCGGCAACACGCTGGCCGCCCTGACCTTCCCTTTGCTGGGAGGCTCACTCCTGGGGGCAGAGATCAGCCTGTATTTCTTCTTCATCACCTTTGAATTTATGCTGGTCAGCAGCATCCCACTGATGACCGAGATCATGCCGGGGGCGCGCGCCACCCTGATGGCCTTCAACGTGGCAGGACTCTCACTCGGCAGAGCTGCAGGCGCGCTGATCGGCCCATCCCTGTACGATTGGGGGATCGCCGCCAGCGCCGCCACCGCTATCGTCTTCAACGGGCTGGCTCTGCTGGCGCTGCGCCAGGTTCGAGGACACCTATCGGCGCTAAACGCATCCCTTTGATATAATCAGCGCATGACACATCGCATACTCTCCGGCACCCTCGTTGCTGTCGGGCTGCTCCTGCTCACCTGGCCGGTCACAGCAGCTCCCCCCTTGCAAGCGACGGACTTCGCCACCCCCACGCCAGGCCCCGATGGAAAGATCATTTATATCGTCCAGCCGGGCGACTCACTGTGGCGCATTGAATCGCCGTTGATGTCGTTGTAAAGGATGACGCACAGTACGCCGTAGCCAATTTCCGGCGTGGGTGTGGGGCCGGGAGGAGTGGGCGTGGCGTTGCTGGCTTGGCTGGGGGGGATCGGTGTCGCCGGGCCGCCAACGCCCAGAAAGATCTCGTCGCCGGGGGCGATGACGTCGTCCGGCCCCAGCCCGTTCATGGCACGCAGGGTGTCCA
>WFTY01000483.1 GCA_015485245.1 Anaerolineales bacterium
CCATTCGCGAAGGCGGCCTGACGGTGGGCGCTGGCGTGGTCACCAAGATCATCGAGTAGGAATACTATGGCTGGTAAAAAAGGTGTCCGTCTGGTTGTTACGATGTCCTGCACCGAGTGCAAAGAGCGTAATTACCTGACAGAGAAAAACAAGCGAAACGATCCCGGTCGGATCGAGCTGAATAAGTTTTGTCGACGTTGTCGCAAGCACACTTTGCACCGTGAGGTAAGATAGCGGTCTGATGAGTCTGTTGGTCTGATTGGTCGGGTTCGCCTGACCGATCAGACCAAGAAGATCAACAGACCAACAACCTAGGCGAGTAGCTCAATTTGGCAGAGCAACGGTCTCCAAAACCGTAGGTTGCGGGTTCGAGTCCTGCCTCGCCTGCCTGAGATAAGATCACGCCGTTCTCGCAGTGAGACGGCGTTTTCGCCGCAAAAAGGAGAGTTGTGTGGCCAAGAAAAAATCAACGCGCGGAAACGCAATTACCCGCTACTATCGTGAGACCATAGGTGAATTGCGCAAGGTCACCTGGCCCACGCGCCAGGAAGCGATCAATCTGACCATCGTCGTGCTCATCGTAACTTTTGGTATGAGTGCATTTCTGGGCATTTTGGATTACTTGTTCACGCGGCTTTTTGCGCTCATTTTTTAGCTGACCCCTCCGGCAGCCCCGGAGAAGGATGACGATCATGTACGAACAGGATCAAGACGATCGCGTGTTGGAAACGCCCGAAGTTTCGGAGGAAGCGCAGAACGAACAGCCTTCTGCTGAAGCCGTTGTTGACCAGGCTCCGGAAACTTCGCCGGACGTTGAGCAACCGCTTTCGAGCGCTGCCGATGTGGCCGAGACGGAGGTTGCTGAACCTGCGCAGGATGTGGAGCAGCCGCCGAGCGATGACGACGAAGCCGGCGCTGAAGGCGCGCTGGAAATTTCCGAGGATGAGGAAGATGACGGCCGTCACTGGTACGTCGTCCATTGTTATTCGGGGTACGAGAACAAGGTGCACCACAACCTGTTGCAGCGGATTGAATCCATGGGCATGCAGGATCGCATCTTTGATGTCGTTGTTCCCACCGAGGAAGAGATCGAAGTCAAGGATGGCAAGCGGCGCACGGTTGAGCGGCGTGTTTTTCCGGGGTACATCCTGGTGAACATGCTCCTTACCGAGGAATCCTGGTATGTGGTGCGCAACACGCCGGGCGTGACCGGGTTCGTGGGGATGGGGAACACGCCTATTCCCCTGCGCCCGGAGGAAGTTGCTCACATTGTCAAACGCATGGAGGCGGAAGCCCCGCGCATCAAGGTGACTTTCCGCAAAGGCGAGAAAGTGCGCATTGTGGAAGGCCCCTTCAAGGATTTCCACGGCACAGTTTCGGAGCTGGATATGGAGCGCGCCAAAGTGCGCGTGATGGTCAATTTCTTCGGCCGCGAGACGCCGGTGGAGTTAGACTTTTTGCAAGTTGAAAAATTGTGAAGTGCTCAGGCGTTTGCCTGGGAGATCAACCCCTTGTGGGAGGATGAGAGACATCCGCTAACACCACGCAGGAGAAAAGCATGGCAAAGAAACTTAAAGCAGTTGTTCGATTACAAATTGAAGCCGGGAAAGCGAACCCCGCGCCCCCAATCGGCCCCGCGCTGGCTGCGCACGGCATTAACCTGATGCAGTTTTGCAAGGAATACAATGCCCGCACCCAAAACCGTATGGGTGAGATCATCCCGGCGGAGATCAGCATCTTTACCGATGGATCGTTCAAGTTCATCCTCAAAAGCCCTCCGGCCTCGGCGCTGCTGCGCAAAGCTGCGGGGATTGAGAAAGGCTCGGCGGTTCCCAATCGCGAAAAGGTCGGCAAGGTTACCCGCGACCAGATTCGCGAGATCGCCGAAATTAAGATGAAAGACCTGAACGCGGTCGATATCGAAGGCGCGATGCGCCAGATTGAAGGCACCGCCCGTAACATGGGCATCGTGGTTGAAGGATAACTCTCGTGGGAGGACGGTACCGTCCGCTGGCACCACCAAGGAGTATTGCATGGCTAAGCAAGGTAAGAAGTTCCGACAAGCAGCAGAGAAAGTTGATCGTTCCGTAAACTACTCGCCGGAAGAGGCAATTGCGCTGGCGAAAGAGCTGGCCTTTGCCAAATTTGATGAGACGGTTGAACTCCACATCCGCCTGGGCGTTGATCCCCGCCACGCCGATCAGCAGGTGCGCGACGTGGTGGTTCTCCCCCATGGGCTGGGTAAAACCGTGCGCGTGTTGGTTTTCGCCCAGGGCGAGGACGCGGCCAGAGCGCGTGAAGCAGGCGCCGATGTTGTGGCCGATGATGAAGAGACTATCAAGAAGATTCAGGGTGGTTGGACGGATTTTGATGTCGCTATCGCCACGCCCTCGATGATGAGCAAAGTCGGCCGTTTGGGGCGTGTGCTCGGCCCGCGCGGGTTGATGCCTAACCCCAAAGCCGGCACCGTCGTCCCCGGCGACGATTTGCCTCACGCCATCCAGCAGGCCAAGGCCGGGCGCGTGGAGTTCCGCGTGGATAAGACCGCCAACCTGCACGTTCCTATTGGGAAAGTTTCTTTTGAAGCAGGGCAACTTTATGACAACATGGCGGTGTTAATGCAGGCGGTGCGCAAAGCCCGCCCCGCCTCATCCAAGGGCGCGTACATCCGCCGGGTGACCCTGAGCACCACGATGGGGCCGGGCATCCATGTGGATGTGCTCAAAGCGCGTGCTATGGAGCCGAATATCTGATAAAATACGTGTAGACAGTTCGCTGCCGCGAATTGGCACAACCTTCGCCGAAGACAGCAGGTGCCCCTCGGGGCTTAATTTCCTGCCGAGGTGAGACTCGCCCCGTTCGAGGGGCATGCAGTGTGCATCTGAGTCTTTACCTCGCCTGGCGGGGTAAAGACTTTTGTTTTGCGCTGAAGTTGTCGCGCAATGAGAAACTTTGAGAAAGGAGGATGTCTCTTTGGCTATTACCAAAGCAAAAAAGCAAGCGCTTGTTGCTCAATATGCCGAGTGGATCCAGAACAGTCAGGCCATGATCCTGACTTCGTATATTGGCCTCTCCGTTCCGGAGATGGAGCAACTGCGCCGCGATATCCGTTCCGCGGGCGGTGAGTTCCATGTGGTGAAGAACACCCTGGCCCGCCTGGCGTTCAAGGAAGCCGGGCTGGATATCAAATTGGAAAGTTTCCTCGGCGATACGGCGATCGGTTTCGCCTTTGCCGATGCTCCCGCTGTAGCGAAAGCGATTGTTGATTTCGCGAAGGAAGCTGAGGTTGTCCAGGTTAAGGGGGGATACCTGGGCGATAAGTTGGTTGACAGGGAAGAAATTATCGCCCTGGCGAAAGTCCCGCCGTTGCCGGTGGTGCGCGGTCAGTTGCTGGGCGTGCTCATGGCTCCGGCCAACAAGCTGGCCCGTATCCTGGCCGAACCTGGCCGACAGATTGCCGGTGTACTGGACGCTTATGCGAAGAAAGACGCTGCCCCCGAAGCGGCATAATGCGGCTGTATACCAGACTTGAGATAAAAAATAAAGGAGATTGAAAAATGGCTGATTTGAAGAAAATTATGGAAGAACTGAGCGGCCTGACCGTTTTGGAAGCCGCCGAGCTGGTGAAGATGCTGGAAGAGGAATGGGGCGTCTCCGCTGCCGCTCCGGTTGCTGTGGCCGCCGTCGCCGGCGGCGCCGCGGTAGAAGAAGAAGCTGAAGAAAAGACCGAATTTGACGTCGTCCTCAAGGACGCTGGACCGAAGAAGATCCAGGTCATCAAGGTCATTCGTCAGCTCACCGGCCTGGGCCTGGCTGATTCCAAGCAACTGGCTGAGACCGCTGGTTCCAAGATCATGGAAGGCGTCAGCAAGGAAGCAGCTGAAGACGCCAAGGCCAAGTTGGAAGAGGCTGGTGGCGTCGTCGAACTGGCGTAATTCCCCCTAATCACGAGAAAAAGGTCGCTCATCGGGCGACCTTTTTTGTTTTTTCCCCCTGTGGTATATTTCAGGGCAACGAATCTGGAGGATGTCATATGGGCGCACGCATACTGGTCATTGAAGATGATGAAGGCATCCTGGCGTTTTTACGTCGGGGGCTGGCGTATGAGGGCTATGAGGTAGATGTCGCTACCGATGGCCGCGCCGGGCTGGATATTGCTGTACAGCGTCCCCCGGATCTGGTTGTGCTGGATTTGATGCTTCCGGGGATGGATGGCCTTGATGTCTGCCGGCGCTTGCGCGCCGGTGGTGATGTCCCCATCATCATCCTCACCGCCAAAGACGGCGTCAACGACCGTGTGATTGGCCTGGATATGGGTGCGGACGATTACATGGTCAAGCCGTTTGACCTGGATGAACTGCTGGCCCGTGTGCGCGCTTTGCTGCGGCGCGCGCAGCCGAGCAGTCATCCCAAAATTTACCAGTTTGCCGATTTGATCCTCGATTCGGGGACGCGTCAGGCGCGGCGCGGCGACCGGGTCATCGCACTCACAGCGAAAGAATACGAGCTGTTGGAATTGTTCATGCGCCATCCTCGCCAGGTGTTGACGCGAGAGGTGATTTACGATTCGGTTTGGGGGTACGATTTTGGCGGCGAAAGCAACATCATTGAGGTATACGTCCGTTATCTGCGCCAAAAGCTGGAAGAAGGGGGCGATAGCCGCTTGATCCACACCGTGCGCGGCGTTGGGTATGTGTTGCGCCAGCCAGATTGATGTCCCTGCGAGCCCGTCTGACGTTGCTGTATACAGCCCTGGTAGGGGGGATTTTGCTGCTGTTTGGCTTCGCTGTATACCAGGTGGTCAGCCAGAATCTCGTGCGTCAGATTGATGAGCTGTTGGCGCGTACTGCCACCGAGCTGATCGCCAGTACCCAATACACCGCCCTGGGGGGATTGAATTTTCGACCGGTTCCCGACCTGGAGTTGACCACCAACGTATACATTCAGGTTTGGGATCGCGGCACCGATCTGGTGTTTTCTTCTTCGTCTATTCAACACCTGCGTGAACCGATGGCGCCGTTAGATCGTTTGCCGGCGCGCCCGGTGTATCGCGTGACCTCAATCGGTGGTACCGAGCTGCGCGTGTTGAGCGTTCCCCTGGCTGCGGGGCGTCGCCTGGTGGGGACATTGCAAATCGGGGCCAACCTCGCCATCGTGCATGCTACTCAGCGGACGCTGTTGGTTGTGCTGATTGTGGGTACGGTGATCGCGATGACTGTCGCCGCGATCGCTGTCTCACTGACCACGCAACAGGCGCTGGTTTCGCTGCAGCAGGCCACCGATATCGCCTTGCAGATCACTCGCGCCGATGACCTTTCACGTCGTATCCCCTATCACGGCTCCCCAGAGGACGAGATCGGTCAGTTGATCCTGGCTTTCAACCAGACTTTAAGCCGTTTGGAGAACCTCTTTCAGTTGCAGCGCCGCTTTGTCGCCGATGTAAGCCATGAATTACGCACGCCACTGACGGTGATAAAAGGGAACGTCAATCTGTTGCGCCGTATGGGGTGCGCCGACGAAGATTCGCTAATCAGCATTGAAAGCGAAGTTGATCGGCTGACGCGCATGATCGGCGACTTGCTTTTACTGGCGCGCGTCGAATCGGGTAAGCTCCCCATCGTGGAGGAGGAAGTTGAACTCGACACCTTGCTGCTCGAGGTGTTGGAACAGGGACGGGTGCTGGCGCACGGGCGAGTGGACATCCGCTTGGAAGGTATTGACCAGGTTCTTGTGTGTGGGGATCGCGACCGCCTCAAGCAGGTTGTGCTCAATCTGGTGGAGAATGCCATCAAATACACCCCCGAAGGTGGCGAGGTGGTGGTGGGGTTATCCAAAAACGAGGCCGAGGCCTGTCTGCTGGTGCGGGATAATGGGCCTGGCATCCCGGCTGAAGACCTCCCTCACATCTTTGAGCGCTTCTACCGTGCCGAGAAGTCGCGCACTCGTTCGGGGGATGGCAAAGGATTTGGGCTGGGGCTTTCGATCGCTTACTGGATCGTTCGCCGGCATGGCGGGCGCATCGAGGTGCGGTCTGCCGCCGGCGAGGGGACGACCTTTGAGGTTTACCTGCCGCTATATCGCGTGAGGGCGGAGCTTTCTCCTCAACGATCTGCTGAGCACTAAAAGCTGGTGGGTCACCGGGTTCATGGCGAGAGGGTGATGCCCAGCCGTCTGCTTGCCTGAACGCACAGGCTGGCCCCGCCGCTGTTTAGCCACTCGTCCAGGCGCGCGCTGGAACTTTTGCCTTTGCGCGCGTCGCTGTAGATTCCCACTCCCCAGTAGACGTACCGTATCGTCTCAGCGGCCCAGGCGAATTCAGGGCGCTGCGCCCCGGCGATCCCACCATTGTACCCGGCAAAGGCCAGGCGGATGTCGCCGTCGCGCGCGTCGAGCGCTCTTCGCAGGTAGGCTAATCCGCGCGCCGCGTTGATGCCCGGTTGGTAAGGGTCCTCCCCCGCGGCGAAATGGTAGGGCATCACCTGAAAAAGCCCCATCGCGCCAGCATGAGAGCGCGCCGCGGGATCGCCGCAGGATTCAATTTGCATGACGGTGGCGACCAGGTTGGGGTCCAGCCCCCAGGCGGCGCTCCAGCGCATGATGGCTGCTTCCCAGTATCGCACTGTGGGGGTGAACAACGGGGCGATTGTAACGGTTGCGTTCTCTGGTTGCGCGGGCTGTTCATGGGGGGACGCCTCCGGGGGCGGCAGGAAGAGCGCCATCAGGCCCCCCAGCACGAGCACAACCAGCGGGGGCAAGAGCATCCCCAGCGGGAGACGGAGACAGCCCCCGGAGGAGGGGACTTCGGGGGCTGTTGGGAGGAGGTGTGGAAGTGAAGCTGCGTTGCGAGGCATTTTTCAAGTGATGGAGGAGCTGGTTTAGAAACGAGTCTGGCGGTTCTCCTGAGATGAGCGGTTGCCGAAGGAGACGGGATGATACGTGGGTTCCTGGCTGTATTCGTTTTCGACGTATTCCACCTTTGGGGCCGGTCGGAAGGAACGGGCGCTCACGCCGCGCGTCGCGGAGACGCCTCGCCTTGAGCTGGTCGCTGTGCGGCTGCGGGTGGTAGTCGTCTTGCGTACTCTGCGCCCGGAGGTCAGGTTTGTCTGGCTGAAGATGCGGTCACCTGCGACTGAGATGGTGCCGATAATCAACACCCGGATCAACCAGACCATGATGGCCACGAAAATGGGGACGACTCGCAGAAGGGTCTGGCGGGCGATGACGGCGTTGCCCAGCGTCTCATGGTTGAGGATGGCGATGGAGACGCCCCACCAGGTGAGCATGGCGTTCATCAGGGCTGCCAGCATCCACGCGCCGAAGAGGTACCAGACCTCGGCGGGTTCGTCGCGCCCCTGCTCTGGGGTGAACAGACGGGCAATCCCGGCGAAGTCGATGCCGCAGAAGGCGATGGAGAGGATGGTGGCCCAGCGCACACCGAGAAAGGTGAGTTCGCCGAGCAGGTCGCTGAGGGCGAAGTCGGTGGTGGAGTAGTTGAAGAGTTCAAAGGCCAGCAGGGCAGTGACAATCAGCAGGCCGAATAACTGCCCGCGCTGCAGCCGTAGGCGTTTATTTGAGATGAACATTTGAGACAGCATGTGAACATCCTCCGGGGTTAAGGTGGTCGTTGTAAAACCAGAACAACCGTTCTGGTCTTAAATATAGAATATTTGTTCTAAAAAGTCAAGGGGCAAATTGAAAACGTGGTGGGGAGCCAATAGTAAGCCGGTAGTTCTTTGCTTTTGCGCTATGTCCAGGTGGCTGTTGCCGGACGCAGGACACCTGATGAGAAAACCAGGACAATCATCTATATTCCCGGCGAGGAATCTCTGCTACAATTTCCCCACCTTTTGCGCCTTGGTTGGCGGGCGATATGCCGGTCAATGATGTGAGTGCTTGCTTTCACTCACGATGCGCATTTTCGACCAACGATCTGATGGCAACCGTTTTCTTCCAATGAATTGTTCATCAAGGAAAGGACTTATGGCGGACAAATCTACTCAACCGGTTATCCTTAGCGCCGTACGGACTCCTTCGGGGAGGTTCCAGGGTAGTTTGAGCGGCATCCCCGCCCCGAAGCTGGGTGCGCTGGTGGTGGAAGCAGCCGTAAAACGTGCCGGCATCGCCGACTCGGCGGAGGTTGCCGAAGTTTTCATGGGCAATGTGGTCTCCGCCGGATTGGGGCAAAACCCGGCCCGGCAGGCGGCCATCTTCGGCGGGTTGCCGGTTTCGGTGGGCGCGACGACTATCAACAAAGTGTGCGGCTCTGGCTTGAAAGCCGTGATGCTGGCGGCCTCGGGCGTGCGCGCCGGCGATGGCGAGTTGTTCGTCGCCGGGGGGATGGAGAGCATGAGCCGCGCCCCATTCCTGGTGGATGGCCGCGGCGGCAAACTGCGCTACGGCCACGCCCGGCTCACCGACGCGCTGCTTCATGACGGTTTGTGGGATCCTTTCGAAAATTGGGGCATGGGCAACGCCGCGGAGTTCATCGCCGAGGAATTTGCGATCACCCGGGAGGAAATGGACGAGCTGGCTTATAAAAGCCATATGCGGGCGCTCGCGGCCATCGATGCCGGCAAGTTCAAAGCTGAGATCGTCCCGGTGGAGGTCAAAGGGCGCAAGGGAGCGACGACGATTTTCGATACCGATGAAACCC
>WFTY01000484.1 GCA_015485245.1 Anaerolineales bacterium
CCGCAAGTTGCTCAGCAACTGAGTCAACGCTCCCCCTCGTTTGCGTCCGCCCCGGTCAGGGAGACCACAAAGGTGCTCCCCTCGCCGGGGCGGCTTTTTACCTCAATTGTGCCATGATGCTGCTCAATCACCTGCCGGGTGATCGCCAGCCCCAACCCCAGGCCGCCATACAATTCCTCCCCCACTTTCTCCACATGGAAGAAGCGATCAAAGATATGCGGAAGGGCCTCTTCGGCGATCCCGACACCCTGATCCTGAAAAGCAATCTGCACGCCCTCCCCCTGGATGAGAGCTGTCACCAGCACCTCGCCACCTTCCGGGCTGAATTTAATGGCATTATCCAGCAACTGTTCAAAGGCGCGCTGCAAACTGCGCTCATGCCCCATGATAGGCGGCAGCTCCGGATGGATATTCGTCCGCAGCTTCACCCCCTGGGCTTCGGCGAGCGGCTGCATCTTTTCAACCGCGCGGAGGAGCAAGTCGCCAATTCGCGTAGGGTGCATTTCAGGCGCCACCAGCTCCACTTCCTGCAAAAAGAGGATGTCATTAACCAGGGAAATAATCTGCTCCAGGTTGCGCGCCACCGTCGCCAGGGCATTGTCGAGCGCGTCTTTATCCAGCGGGCGAAAGCGCGCCATCTCTAAAAAGCCGCGCGCAGCCGTCAGCGGAGTGCGCAGTTCATGCGCGATGGTGGTCAGGAACTCGCGCCTCGCCAGCTCCTCCTGCGCCAGACGCTGGTAGGCAATCGCCAGCTCCCCGGCCTTCAAACGCAAATCTTCGATCGCCAGTTCATCGTTCTCCCGCAAACGGCGGCTGACCTCCATCACCATCGCCATCGACATTGAGGAGCTGCGTCGCAACAGATTTTCAAAAGCTGACTTGTGAATCTCCAGCACCGTGATCGGGGTCAGGGCTGTCACCGTAGCCACGCGCGGGGCGTTGTGGATCAACCCCATCTCGCCAAAGAAATCCCCCGCTTCCAGTTGTTTGAGCACGCGCACCTCGGCATCGTTAATCACCTTAGTCACTTCGACCATGCCGTCGAGCAACACGTAAAACGTCTCCTCAACCGCGTTTTCGCGACACAACACCACGCCGGACGGATACTGGCGCACCTCACCAATCGCGACCATCTCGTCCGCCTCTTCTGGAGGAATGCCGGGGAAGGCGCGACGGATAATCGCGTCCGCGGCGGGCAAAGTTGTAGACATCATCTCAGCCTCCTCTGGCTCCTTGAACTACAAGATAAAAAACAATAATACCGTGCTCCCGTAACGACGTTCGTCAAACTGGGTCAGGTTTTGCAGAGACACCTCTTCGACTTCCACAGGATGGATCTGCACGATCACCCAGGCATCCTCTGTCAGCCAACCGGGGCGCGCATCCACCACCTGCAAAGCTTTTTTCCAGATGCCCTTGTACTGCGGGGGAGCGATGTAAACGTAATCAAACTGTCGATCCGGCGGGCGCTCCAGGGCGGCGAAGGCATCCATGAGCAACACCTCCGCCCGTTCGGCCAGGCGCGTCTTTTCCAGATTGGCGCGGATGGTCTTGATCGCCTGGGGGTGACGGTCGATCAACCGCGCCCAGGCTGCCCCCCGGCTGAGCGCCTCAATCGCCACCGCTCCCGTTCCAGCGAACAGATCCAGGAAAACCGACTCCCGAATATCCATGCCGATAATATTAAACAAGGACTCTTTCACCCGATCGGTGATCGGTCGAGTGACATCCCCCGGCACGGAGGCCAGCCGCTGCCCGCGAGCAGAACCGGCGATCACGCGCAGCGTGCTCATCCCTGCCTATCCTGCATCCGTCTCTACACTGCGCCGCGCTGCCAGCAGATTGCCATGCGGCGCTGTGATCGGCGTCACACAGCCAGTGCCGAGGATAAAGCGCCGTCCGCCCGTCGCCTCTATCGCCTGCTGCGCTTCGTCCCGCACGCTTTCCGGCGTGCCCAACACCATCGTATCAATGCGCCGCAATCCGCCGCACACCACACCGTCAAAACGCGTCAACGCCTCGGCCAGCGAGGGAGCGGTC
>WFTY01000485.1 GCA_015485245.1 Anaerolineales bacterium
CCGGTGAAGACCGCGGCGACGATCACTTTACCTACCTGAAGATCAAAGGCGAATTCATCTACGAACGCGATGTCACGCCCAGCTACATCTGGTTCAACGGCAACAACGCATACCGCTACCTGGTCGGCGATCCGATCAACCAGGATGGGCCTACCTATATTAATCAACCGGCCGGGGAGATCAACGACCCCAACGCCAAAATCTTCCCCTTCAAGATCATGGTCACAATCCAGCCTTACGATCCGGTCAATGGATACCTGCTCACCCCCATCACCGCCGGGGAAGGCGGCTACTGGCACGACTTTGACTGGGACCAGGCTTTTGAGCTGATGGAAGAACGCCTCGGCCTGCCCTATAGCGGACAGTATGACTGGACCGAAACCCATATGTATTACCCCGAAAGCCACATGGTGGCACCGGCCACCAACGCATTGCAATGCAACGACTGTCACGGCCCGGAAGGCCGCCTGGACTGGCAGGCCCTGGGCTATCCTGGCGACCCGGCGGAATGGGGCGGACGGTTCAACAATCAATAAGGTGAGAGGCAACCTATGACTCACAACCAACGACCTCGAAAACAACGGTTCCTCATCCTGCTGCTCATGACGATGCTGGCAGTCAGCGCGGGGTACAGTGTACAGCTCGTTCGCGCTCAAAACCGCTCTTCCGATGCAGAGCCCCAGGCTGGCAGCCTGCTGCACCCCACCTTTGCTCTGCTAGATTCTGACGGTGAAAACGTGCTCACAAGCAGTCAGCCGGTCTCCACCATGACAACCTGTGGGCAATGTCACGACACAGCCTACATCACCGCGCACAGCTTTCATGCCGATCTGGGCATCTCCACTTACCAGGAAAACGGAGAGCTGGACAGCAGCAATGGCCTGTTTGGCAAATGGGACCCACTGACCTACCGCTACCTTTCTCAAAGCCAGGATGAGCGCCTGGATTTAAGCACTCCCGAATGGCTGATGAGCTCCGGTCTACGCCACGTGGGCGGTGGCCCGGCTGAAACCAGCCGGGAGGGGCAACCGCTGACTTCGCTACCGGCCGATGCCAACAATCCCGAAACCAGCCTGCTCACTCCGAACGGCAGTCGCAGCCCCTGGGACTGGAAGGCATCCGGCACGGTGGAGATGAACTGCTTCCTGTGCCACATGGCCAATCCAGACAACGCCTCTCGCCAGGCAGCGCTGGAGAAAGGACAGTTTGGCTGGGCCAACACCGCCACCCTGCTGGACAGCAATATCGTGCGCCTCCAGGACGGCCAATTTGTCTGGAACCCCGAAGCCTTTGACGAGAACGGCGCCCTCCGCAGAGAATACGTTTTTGTACAAGACCCTACGAACGATAATTGTGCCCTGTGCCACGGCGTGGCCGACAACCACAACGACACGCTCAACATCACCGATTTTTCGCTCAACAATTCCCAAACTGCGACCACCGGGCAGGTGATCTCCCCGCAAAGAATCGCGGAATCCGGCATGAATATCGCCGGCAAAGACGCGCTGACCCGCTCCTGGGACGTCCATGCCGAGCGTCAACTGGAATGCACCGACTGCCACTTCTCCCTCAACAACCCGGCCTACGCGCTAAAGGACGACGAGCCGGCGCATTTATCCTTCGACCCACGCCGCCTGGACGTGGGCGAATACCTGCAGCGCCCGGATCACAACTTTGCTCGCGGTCAAAGCGCCCAGTACAGCGTAGCACCTGAACTGAAAGGCACGATGCGGCGCTGCGAAGCCTGCCACGACGCAGCCGTCAGTCACAGCGCCTGGTTGCCTTACCTGGAGCGCCACATGGAGACGCTGGCCTGCGAAGCCTGCCATATTCCGCGGCTCTTCGCCCCGGCCATCGAACAATTCGATTGGACAGTGCTCACCCCCGATGGCCAGCCAGCGAAAATCTATCGCGGCGTTCAGGAAGCACGCCACGTCAACGACAACGTGAACAACCTGATTTCCGGTTACCAACCCGTGCTGCTGATGCGGGCTAACATCAACGGCGATACCCTGCTGGCGCCCTACAACATCATCACCACCTGGTACTGGGTTTATGACGACTCCGAGGGGAACACGCGACCGGTGCGCGAAATAGATTTGAAGGCCGCCTGGTTCAAGGATGGCGCCTACGCCCCCGAAGTGTTGACCGCTTTTGATACCAACCACGACAGCGTGCTCGATGAAGTCGAATTGAAGATTGACAACGATGCCAAGCGCGATCTGATCGCCCGCCGCCTGTCGGCCCTTGGCCTGGATAACGTGCGCATCGCTGGCCGCATGCAGCCCTACAGCATCAACCACAACGTCACGCGCGGCGAGTGGGCGGTCAACGAATGCACAGCCTGCCACAGCGAAGATTCACGCCTGACGGCGAGCATTCAGCTGGCAGCTTACGTGCCTGGAGGCGTGATGCCCACCTTCGTCGAAAGCAACGTGGCCTATCACGGTTCGCTAAACATTGACGACGACGGCGCGTTGCACTTTACCCCCGACCCGCGGGCAGAAGGTTTGTACATTTTCGGCAGCAGCCGCCTCGCCTGGCTGGACTGGCTGGGCGCGCTGTTCTTTGTGGGCACCCTGCTGGGTGTTGCCGGACACGGCACGCTACGCTACATCAACGCCCGCAAGCAGGCGCACCCCGATATCCGCCTTAAGAAAGTATACATGTACAGTGGCTACGAGCGCTTTTGGCACTGGTTGCAAATGATCGCTATCGTAACGCTGTTGCTCACCGGTCTGGTCATCCACCGGCCCGATATGTTCGGCGCCTTCAATTTCCGCTACATGGTCGCTGTGCACAACGTGCTGGCCGCCATCTTGGTCACCAACGCAGCGCTCTCGCTGTTCTATCACCTGGTGAGCGGCGAAATCAAGCGCTACATCCCGCGCCCGCGCGGCTTCTTCGACCAGGCGATTGTGCAGGCCCGCTTCTACCTCAAGGGCATCTTCAAAGGCGAGGCACACCCCTTTGAAAAGACACCGGAGAAAAAATTCAATCCCTTGCAACAGATCACCTACTTTGGCCTGCTGAATATACTTTTGCCGCTTCAGGTGATCACAGGCATCTTGATGTGGGGGGCGCAGAAATGGCCCCAGGGAACTGAGGCGCTGGGCAGCCTGCCCTGGCTGGGGCCCTTCCACAGCCTGGTCGCCTGGATGCTGGGCGCTTTCATCGTGGCGCACGTGTATCTGACCACCACCGGCCCAACCGTTTTCACGGCGCTCAAAGCCATGATTGACGGCTGGGAAGAGATAGAAGTTACGCACGACAATGAAGAGCAAACACACTAACAGGACAATAGAGCGCTGGCGACGCTTCCCTCCCTCCGCCAACCGCTCCCTCTGGAGGCTGTATGAACACTGAAAATGCAAAACGCCAAAAAACCGGGTTGTTCAACCGCCCTGCAAAACCCTACGCGGACCCCTACCTGGGCGGCCTTCTCATGGGGGTGGTGCTGTTCGCCTCGCTGTTCATCACCGGCAGCGGGTTGGGGGCCTCTGGTTCGGTAGGACGTCTCGCCACA
>WFTY01000486.1 GCA_015485245.1 Anaerolineales bacterium
CAACATGGACACCCACAAGTTCGAAAAGCACTACAACGACAAACTGGTCGGCCCCCTGCCAGAAGCCGCCGAGAAATACCGGGCCTGGTCGCCGATCTTCCACGCCGAGAAAATCCGCGACGCCATCGCCGTGTTCCAGGGCAGCGAAGACCGGGTCGTGCCGCCCGGCCAATCGGAACGCATCGTGGCGGCCTTGCGGGCCAACCGCGTGCCGCACATCTATCACGTGTATGAGGGCGAAGGGCACGGCTGGCGAAAGGCGGAAACCCTGCGCGATTTTTACCCGCGGGTGGAACGCTTCTTGCAGACGCATGTCCTCTTTGCCTGAGGCAAAACGTCCGGGCCGCATCCGACGTCAAAAAACGCCCCAGTCAGAGACTGGGGCGTTTCTTAAGTTTGGCCTTTTTTGCAAAAGAGAGAAAGTTGCGGTATGGTAGATAGGCTAAAACCCACCAGCAACTTTCTCTCTGAGGGCTATGATACCTGAAAAATCCACCTTACTCAAGAATTTACGCGACCTGTTGTGGAAACACCGTCATCTCTTCCAGCAACGCCGTGTGTATGAACGGGCCTTGCTGTTTGCTTTGGGGGAAATCATGTCCTTGGGACGCCATACGACGACGCAAATCATACGCAGCATCGGCTACGAACAAGCCGATTGGAGTGCCTGGTACCGCTTGTTCAGCCACAAACGCTTCAATTACGAAGAAGCGTCCAGGATCATCTTCGCGGAAACGCTGCGGCACGTTGCGCCGACGGCATGGTATGTGGTGGCGGTAGATGGCACCCAAGTGCCGCGCAGTAGCCGGAAGATGGAAGGGGCGCATTGGCTGCATAACCCGCTCAGTCCGGTGTTCAAGCGCGGGATTCACGTGGCGCAACGCTGGTTTCACGGCAGTTGGCTGCTGCCGGTGGATCAGAGCGGGTACACGCGGGCGATTCCCTTGTATTTTCACCCGGCGTTTACAGCCAAGGCACAACCGCGTTACGGCACAGTTCAAACCGAATGGCAAGGCGCCTTGGCCTTTGTGCGTTGGCTGCAGACGGCGCTTGCCGAGCATGGGCGTCCAGAGCAGCGGATTCTCATGGTGGGAGACGGACGTTACGATACGATGCCACTGTGGCGGGATTTGCCCGACGGGGTGGTGCTGCTGGCGCGCAGCGCCAAGAACCGCGTGCTTTGGCGCTTGCCGCCTGCCGATGCACGCTCAAACCGTCTCTACGGTGCCAGAGCGCCCCGCCCGCAAGAGATATGGCGCCAACGGACGGGGTGGCAAGCGCTGGAGATCAAGGTGCGTGGGCGCACACGTCATCTGCAAACCAAAGTCGAAGGGCCCTTCTTGCGGCAGGGCGCCCCCCATCGCCCTTTGTTCCTGATTGTTGTGCGAGGCAAACATCGCAAAGGCCGTCGGCGGCGACGCCCCTTGCCTTTTTGGGTCAACGCGGTTTGGCGTGCCGGACGCTGGCAACTCCCTCTGCCGGTAGACCAACTCTTGATGGCTGCCTGGCAGCGCTGGGAGATCGAAGTCGCGCATCGTGAACTGAAAACCAATTTCGGCTTGGGCGAAAAGCAAAACTGGAACCCCAAGGCTGCCGTGCTCAGTGTGCAATGGAGTGCCTGGCTGTACGCTGTGATGCTCTTGGCCGCCTGGCGTACCTGGCAGCTGAATCATGGCCCGCCCGTGACAACACGCTGGTGGCGGGGCAGCAAGCGCTGGTCATTCAATACCATGCGGGAAGCCTACCGTGCTGCCCTTTGGGAAAGCCGCCAATCCTCCCCGCTTACCCTGGATGACTGGCTGATTGGGGAGGATTGGACGTTTGACCCGCTGCAAACCAGCCAAACGATGCGCCAAGCCGCGCTGGTCGCCTGCCGTCCTTGACAATTACCCTCTTTTACCCCACAAAAAACGCCTCCTGATTACCAGAAGGCGTTCTCCCCTTTGGACAAAAAGCCAAAGTCCAGGGTAGGGGAAGGCAATGCCTTCCCCTACCCCTGTGGAACAGCCCCCGGGGTGGCTCTCGGCGGCGATATTGGGGACCTTTACCCCACAAATGCACGAAGATCCGTCTGTCGAAGCGCTGTTGGCCTTCGTTCAGGCGTGTGGCAATGTCGTTGCCAGGAACTCCTGCACCTTCCCCCGGAAGGCATCGTGGGTGTGACAATTGCTGTGTCCTTTTTCCGGGACAACCCACAATTGTGCGCGCGCTTTATCCGCCGCCTGATATAGCGCTTTGGCCTGTTTCAGCGGAATCGTTTCATCCTGATTGCCGTGGATGAGAAAAATGGACGCCTGACTGCGGCGGATGTTGTTTGCCGGCGCGATGGCGTCGAAATCGAGCCGGAAGCGCAAACGCATGTAGGCGAGTAAAAAACGCCCCACCAGCGATGGGACGCGCATTTTCTCGAATCCGGCTTGCATCACTGCCACGGGGTGGGAGATCGCTCCTACGGTGACCACGCTGGCAATACGGTGATCCAGCGCGCTGGCGTTTATCGCTGCGCCGCCGCCCACTGAAAGCCCGATGACGCCGATATGCCCCGGCTCGGCCAGTCGTTCTTCGACCAGATAGGCAACCGCCGCAACCGTATCCTGGGAAAACGTCCATACAGTCGGGTATTTCTCCGGGGAACTTTGGCCGTGGTTGCGGGCGTCGAACGCCAGCAGGTTGTATCCCAGGGGGTGCAGCGCGCGGATGTAGGGTATCATGCGTTCCAGATTGCGCCCCCAGCCGTGTACCAGCACCAATGCGGATGCACCTTCCCCCGCAGGCATCCACCAGCCATAGAGGCGTTTTCCCCCCTCTGTGGGGATCCAGACATCCTCAAAGGGAATCTGGTAACGTGCGGGGGACTGCCGGTGCGTTGCTTTGCGGTAACGATACATGCGGCCGATGCCCCAATCCAGGAGCAGGATCGATGCGACCAATGCCAGCAAAAGACCTAACCACCACATTGCGTTTTCTCCTTTACCACTGTTGATGTTGAGATGCGA
>WFTY01000487.1 GCA_015485245.1 Anaerolineales bacterium
GTCTGAGAATGCGCTGCGCCGCCTGGAACAGGCCGGCGGCAGGCCTGCCACGCTGGACGAGATCATGGCGCAGGCGGATATTGTCATCGCCACCACCGGCGCGCGCGGCTTGATCCGCCCCGAGATGGTGCGTCAGGGACAGATCATCTTCGCCCTCTCCAACCCCTTCCCGGAAATCGAACCGCAGGCCGCCCTGGATGCCGGCGCGGCATTCGCCGTGGACGGCAAATCGGTCAACAACGTGCTTGGCTTCCCCGGCATTCTGCGCGGGGCGGTGGATACGCAGGCCCCCTACATCAGCCACGGCATGTACCTGGCCGCGGCCCAAACCATCGCCGAGCTCACCCCGGCGGGCGAGCTGGTCCCCAACCCGTTAGATAAAGACGTCCACCGCGCCGTGGCGCGCGCCGTGGCCGAGCAGGCCATGCGTGAGGGGCTATCGCGATCCGAATTCGTCCCCTACGTGGAAGACTAAAGAGCCTATCTGAAAAATCCATCAGCGCAGCAAGACCGCGGAACACAGACCCGCAACGGCCTGCCCTCCGCGGTCTTCGCTTTTACAACTCGCGCTTCAACAACGCGCCCAGGCGCGCTATCCCCTCACGAATCATCTCCGGCGCGGCGTTGGAGAAGTTCAGGCGCAGAGTGTTCTTGCCGCTGCCATCGGAATGGAAAGGCCCCCCGGGGACATAGGCGACCTTCAAATCCACAGCTTTAGGTAGCAGTTCATAAGCGTCCACTCCCTCCGGCAGGATCACCCAGAGGAACATACCGCCATGCGGATGCGTCCAACGGACGTTCTCCGGGAAGTGCTCATCCATCGCCCGCAGCATCACATCGCGCCGCTCGCCATAGATTTTGCGAATCAGTTCAATGTGCCGCTCAAGGAACCCGTCGCGCCCCACCTCATAGGCGATCATCTGGTTGAAGGTCGCCGTATGCAGGTCAGCGCCCTGCTTGGCCTGCACAATCCGGCGGATGATCTCCTGCGAGGCGATCACCCAGGCCAGGCGGATGCCCGGCGCCAGCAACTTGGAGAAAGTGCTCAGGTAGATCACATTGCTCTCACCGCCGCGGGTTTCGGCGTCCACAGCCAGCACCGGCGGCATATGCTCGCCCTCATAACGCAACTGGCTATACGGGTCATCCTCAATGATGGGGACTTCATAGCGAGCGGCAAGCTCCACCAGCTCCTGCCGTCGCTCCAGCGAGAGCGTCACCCCACTGGGATTCTGGAAATTAGGCAACACATAGATGAATTTGGGTTTTTGCTCTAAAACCGCGGGCAGTCGATCGGTGCGCATGCCATGCTCGTCCATCGGCACGGTGAGGTACTCCGCGCCGTAGATGTTCCAGGCCTGCAACGCGCCCAGGTAGGTGGGCGATTCGACCACCACTTTATCGCCAGGATCAATGAACAACCGCCCCAACAAATCCAACGCCTGCTGCGAGCCCGAGGTGATCTGAATCTCATCCACCTCGGCGTGAATGCCATAACCCGCCGAAAACTCGCGGATCATCTCCCGCAGAGGGATAAACCCCTCTGTAGGGCTGTATTGCAGCGAAGCCGGGCCGGCCTCGCTGAGCACCAGCGAACAGGCGCGCTCGAACTCTTTTACCGGGAAGACCTCCGGCGCAGGCAACCCCCCGGCGAAGGAGATCACATCTGGCAAGCTCGACCACTTCAAAATCTCACGGATGATCGAACTTTGCATCCGGCCGACGCGCCGGGCGTACCGCTTATCCCAGATGGTTTGCATCCTTATCTCCTTTTCAAGGTTCAAACGGAACGATCTGTTCCTCCGGAATCTCAGTCAACAGATTCACCGCAGAGGGCGCGAAGAGCGCAGAGCGGTATCTTCATCATATTGTAAACACTCCGCGCTCTCGGCGTACTCTGCGGTGAACGATATCATAACCTGGGGAAGCGGCGCAGCACCGTGGCCGCGCCGGGGATGACCGTGCGGTCGCCGAGGTTAAGCTCAGCAGGCGCTTTGACCGCCTTTTGCGGCGCGCCCTGGTAGATGAAGACCGGCGTGCCTTCTTTGGCGTACTTCAACTGCACATACGCCTGACCGAGCAGGTAGCCTTCGCTGTCAGCCGCGCAACTGGTGACCGTGCCGATCACCCGTCCGCTGGTGTCCATCACCGGATCGCCGGAGTGCGCCATACGTACGCGCTGCTCGTTGAAGCGGAAGCGCACCACCACGCCGTCGCGTTTGGCTTCGCGCGCCAGGTAGGCATCCCGTCCGATGAACCAGGGCTTATAGGTTTTGACATACGAACCGAAACCAGCTTCGCCCACACCCAGCCCCAATTCACCGGCCATCTCGTGACCGTAGAGCGGCAGCCCGGCCTCGGTGCGCAGCGAATCACGCGCCCCCAGGCCGCAGGGCTTGAGGCCGAACGGCTCGCCGACCTCCAGCAGGCGGCGGAACAACTCGGCGGCGCGATCGGGATGCACGAACAGTTCGAAGGCCATCTTCTCGCCGGTGTAGCCGGTGCGTGAGACGATCAAATCGAAGCCGCCGACCACCGCCTCGCACAACTGGGTGCGCTTGAGCTTCATAATGCGTTTGCGGGTTTCCTCGTCCACGCCCAGGGCGAGCAAGATATCGCGCGCGCGCGGGCCTTGCAACGGGATGTCCACGCGCATATCGTCGCCCTCCTTCGGGTCACGCAGATTGCGCAGGGTCACGCCGCGGCCAAAGGCGCGCGCCCACGGGCGGGCGTTGTCCACTCTCACCCGGCCCTCCTTCACCGCGTTCAGCCAGGCCCAGTCCTTGTCATCGTTGGAAGCGTTGACCACCACCAGGTACTTCTCCGCCGCGCGGCGGTAGACCAGCAGGTCGTCGATCACCTCGGCGTCAGGGGTGAGGAAGTGGGTGTAGAGCGAATCGCCCACGCCCAACGAAGCGATGTCGTTGGCGCACACGCTGTCGAGAAAGACCATCGCCTCCGGCCCCTCGGCCTGGTAGACGCCCATGTGCGCGGCGTCGAAGATCCCCGCCGCCTGCCGCACGGCGAGATGCTCTTCCATCACCGAACCATAGCGTACCGGCATCTCCCAACCGGCGAAGGGCACCATGCGCCCGCCCAGTTCGACGTGCAGATCGTAGAGCGGTGTGCGCCGCAATTCGCTTTCTTGTTCTTTCCATTCGAAGGGCGGAAGCGCCTCGCCGGAACCGGAGGGGATGCCAATGAAATAAGGTTTGTTTGCTCCCACGCGCTCCCCTGCGCCCGCAGGGACTTCGCCCCGCGCGCTTTCCCGCACCCACACCGGGCCGGGGATTTTGCGCCGCAGGTCGTCATCCACCCGGACGTAGCCGTCCGAGAGATCGCGCAGCCAGGTCGCCGCCAGCGAGGCCTTCTCCGCCGGGACGCTCAGGCGGAAAGACGCGGGCGCGTCGCACACCAGCGTGCCATCCACCTCGCCCTGCGGGGTGTAGAGGCGCGTTGGCTGGGCTTCGCCGGGCTTCAGGGCTTCCACGTCGCTGCTGAGGACGAAGTTGAGGAACTCGCGGGCGCGCTCCCCGCCGATTTCGTACGCCACATCGCCGTCTTGTGCCGGTTCATCGTCCAAATAGTAGAAGTG
>WFTY01000488.1 GCA_015485245.1 Anaerolineales bacterium
CGCCGCCACCAGAAAACCAAGCAGAACACCCAAAACCATTACAATACTCCCAACAAAAGAGCCATCAGGCCAAAGCCGGTGATCACTCCGCCCGAAATTCGATTAACCCATACCAAACCAGCATTTTTCAACCTGCTCCGAAACAGGCCAACGCCGCCGCTTAAGCACAGCCACCATAAAGCAGACCCCATGAACACACCCAGCACCAATACGCTGGCCGAGGCATAGTCTCCCTTTACATCTGCAAGGCCCAACCCCGCAAATATTGCTGCAAACGATAGGATGGTCATCGGGTTTGTGAGTGTCAGAAAAAACGTTGAACCATACGCTCCCATCATCCCTTTCCTGCCATCAAGAACGTTTTGCTCCATCGGTCTGGACAGTAAGGTTTTTACCCCTAAATAACACAGGAATATGCCCCCGATGAGACGCAGCCACATCTGCTGCCCAACCAGAAAGCTCGAAATCAACGTCAGACCAAACCCGGCGATAACGCCATAGAGCGCATCTGCGGTTGCCGCCCCCAGCCCAGAAACCACCCCCAAGAGACGCCCTTCCTCCAGGGTGCGACGTATGCAAAGCACACTAATTGGGCCTACCGGAGCAGCTATTGAAAAACCGATGACCAGCCCTTGCAACAAAACTGTGGATAAGTGGAGAAGATTCTGTGGATAACTCATGGCGACGTGTGGAAAACGGCTGCATAACCGCTCAACTGACCCTCAAGATGAAAACCACCGCTGTCAGAAACAACGCAACAACCACGTCCGCCGTCACCCATAGCAGATAAGCCCAGGGGCGTTCCTCCTCACTACGATAGAAGAACAACCCCAACCCACCATTGAAAAGATAGGTCAGCAGACTGAATACCGGCAGGAACAGCAATTGAATCCCCGCCACCGGCTCGCGCGCGCCGCCAAAAGGGGTGAACCCCAGTGAAATTCGTGGGTAGCGAGGCACAGCCAGGATGGCAATAATCAACAATCCCAGGTTGGCCAAAGCCCCCAGCAGCAGCAAGCCGCGCGCCACGGGCGCACGCCACACACGGGCAAACAAAAAGGTTGGGTAAACCACCTCCGCCGCCACCGGGTTGAGCGACCCCAGCTCCACAAAGCGCTGATAAGCCTGAATGAACGCTTGCGGGTCGGCGGGCGAGACGGCAAAAGCGCGCTGCGGCGTGCCGATCAAAACCAGTTGACGCGTGCGAGAAGCCATGAACTCCACCGGACGGCTGTCGGGCAACCGCCCGCGGCCCAGCACCGCGCCAGGCCAGCGCAGCCAGGGGATGCGCAGCGGAATTTCCAAGTCTTCCGCCGGGCGCACCCAGAGAACAGCCTCCGCCGGAATGCGCTCCACCCGCAACCCCCATTGAAGGCGGATGGCATCGCGCCCCAACTGATAGCTGGCGTTGCGCAGCGTGTAGAGGCGATAGGCCAGCAGCGGCGTCAGGATCAACGCTGCCAGCAACGGCAATAAATACGCCAGAAACTCCGGGCCGACCGCGGCCCGGCTGGCGCTCCACAGCCCCCAGGCCGCGCCAGCCAGCAGCAATCCGATCACGGTTAAATGAAACCCTATTCCAGCCCGGCGAGGGGGATAAAAGGTAGCCAGTTCATCCACAGCCATAAGTTATACCACAGGCTGTGAACCGGACAACGCCGCCAAACCACGCTTACCTGCTTGTCTTAGAGCAAGTTTCCCCTTATAATATCCAAACAAATGTTCTAAGGGAGCGACATGGCACTCGACTTTCAGCAGATTCGGCAACAAGTACGACAAATGGGGGAGAACGCGCCCCTGCGCGCCCGCCGGCTGGCCGAAAAGCGCGCCGCCGCCCATCAGGTGTTGGATGAGTGGGCAGAGGAGCGAAATGCGCTGACCCACAAAGTGCAAGAGGCGCTCTCCCTCAACGCCCACCTGCGCGCCGCCATCCCCGGCGGAGAGGCGTTAAATCACCGTGCTGCCGGCCCATCGCTACCCGAAAACGCCACCCTGCTCGCTGCCGACGGCTCGCAGATCAACCCCGACCGTCATGCCTCGGTGGATTATTGTCTGGTCAACGTAGGCGGAATTCAACTGCGGCTGGGCGCGGCGGATGCGCCGACCACTGCGATGCGCAGCCAGCTGTTCTACGATGAGCAGATGTATACCAGCGGTGGGCGCATCACCGAACGCATAGTCGCCCTGCGACGCGATCTGCGCGAGCGCGAGCTGTTGGTTGAACTGGCGGCGGGCGCCCCGCCGCCGGTCATCGCCCTGACGGACGGCCCGCTGGAACTATGGGGCGGAGGCGAGGGAGCCAGGGAAGCTCGCGAATATCAACAGACGTTCAAAAAATACTTGCAAGCGCTGCGGCAGCTGCACCAATTGGGCGTGTGCGCCGCCGGGTATATTGACCGCCCACGCGGCGACCTGCTGGTACGCCTGCTCGAAATCGCCATTCTGCCGCGCGAGGAACTCGCCAACGCGGGCAAGGCACACCGCCCCTTCCTCGGTGTCACCGACGCGGAGCTGTTCCGCGAGCTGCTCGCCCCCGGCGAGCGTTCCGCCGTGTTCGGCATCCAATCGCCCAACGCCGAACAATACACCGTGGAGCTGGCATTGAATTTCTTTTATCTCAACGTCGGCACCCACCCCAAAAAGCCCTATCCCGTGCGGGTGGAGGTGCCAGCCTGGGTGGTGGAAAACCCGCGCATGCTGAACGACCTCCACGCCGTGTTGTTGCAGCAATGCCGCGTGCTGGGCGCTCGCCCTTACCCCTACATCCTGCACCGCTCGCACGAGGTCGCCGTGGTCACGCAAGAGGAGAAACAACAAGTGGAAAACATGATCGCTCAGGAACTGCAACGCCGCGGCGTGGGCATCCCGGAACCATCGCACAAAGGGGCAGCCAAAGCCGTTGGCGGGCGGAAGAGATATGGAGACAGCAAATGACAACCACGCTTGAAATCGGACGTTTGCTGCGCGCCGGCACACGCGGTTTTGTGGTCGGTTGCCGCGTTTCGCAACTGGATGTCCCCGCTTTCGGCGGGCTGGTGCGCGCCCCCCTGGGGGAGGTTTACCAGATTTACGGCCTGATCCACGACATTCACATTGACGACGACGGCATTGTGCGTCAACTCGTCAACGCCGAGGGCGTGGATGAGAACGTAATCGCCGACAACCGCTTGAACCGCAACGTGCCGGTGGAGATCAGCGTGCTGACGGTGGGCTACCAGCAAAATGGACACATCCGTCACCTGCTGCCGCCGCGCCCGCCTCTCAGCCTGGATGTGATCTACCCCTGCACGCCGGAGGAGATCGCCGCCTTCACCAATGCAGGCCGCTTCGGCTATTTCCGGCACATCCTGCAAGCCAACGATCTGCCGCAAGGCGAACTGCTGGCCGCCCACATCGAACAGGCTGCTGCGGCCCAGCGCGCCGCCGGGAACAGCGAGTGGATGCAGGCCGCCACCCGCGAGCTGATCGCTCTGCTGCGCGACGATTACGCCATGTTGATGGAGGTGCTCGGTGCTCTCAGCGAAGTCAATTCATTCAACCACTAAGAGCACAAAGAAACACAATGTATGAATGGCAAGACGCAAAGCCGAAAAGGTTATTTGCCCATTCCACCTGAGGTGGAGCGAGTTGGCAAAAAGATACTGGATGCGGCTTTCAAGGTGCACACGACGTTGGGACCAGGATTGCTGGAATCAGCCTATGAGCAATGTCTGGCTTTTGAACTCTACCAGATGGGCCTTAAGGTATAGACACAGGTGACACTGCCGATTGTTTACGCCGAAAGGCAAATTGACGCAGGCTATCGCATTGATCTACTTGTTGAGGATTGCGTCATTGTCGAGCTGAAAGCAGTAGATAAAATAAAGCCTCTGTTTGAAGCCCAGTTATTGACTTACATGAAGCTGGCAGACATCCGCTTGGGGTATTTGCTCAATTTCAACGTCACACGAATGAAAAACGGCATCAAACGTATGGTGCTCTGACTGATAAAAAAAACACTTTGTGACACTTTGTGTCCTTTGTGGTAAAGGATCCTTGCTTATGGAAAATCGCAATCGAATTGGATATATAGTCAGTGGAGGGCTGAAGGAAAACTTGCGCGTGCGGCTGGAAGTACCCGCCCGCGAGGTGCAGGAGGGGGCCTTCGTGGTCATCCAGGACGCGCCATGGCAGTTCTACGGCCTGGTGACGGATATTCAACTGGGCGCCACCGACCCGCGCTTCGCCGATGAGCAGAGCGAACGACGCTTCCCCGCCGAGATCGCTCGCCTGCTGCACGGCCAGACGCTTTACACCACCCTGGAAGTGCTCCCCGCTCTGATGCTGGAAATCGGCCCCGAACTGGGGACACCGGAATACGAAGCCTGGCTGACCACCCAGGGCGGCGAAACGCCGCGCCCACGCCCCGTCAAAACCATCCCCGCGCACCACGCGCCCGTTTTCCTCGCCGGGGAGGGCGACATCGCCGAGATTTTCGGCAAGGACAAGGAAGGCAATTTCGTGATTGGCGAGACGCGCGAGCAGGGGCATCCGGTGCGGGTGAACCTCAAGAAGTTCGTACAGCGCTCATCCGGCATCTTTGGAGCTACCGGCACGGGCAAATCCTTCCTCACCCGCATGGTGCTGGCAGGGCTGATCCATGGGGACGCCGCATCCGTGCTGGTCTTCGACATGCACAATGAATACGGCTATGACGACACCGCCTCGGATACCGGCGAGCGCGTCATCGGGCTGCAAACCAAATTTCGCGCCAAAGTGCGCGTCGTCGGCCTGGGGCGCGGGACGACCATCCGCGAGCACACCCCCGATTTCAACCTGGAAATCGCCATGCACGACATCCGTCCCGAGGATGTGGAATTGCTCAGCCGCGAACTTAACCTGCGCGAGACCACCCCCACCACCCTGGACGCGCTGGTCAAGAGCTTTGGGGCCGAAAACTGGTTCAGCGAATTCCGCCAGATGAAGGTTGGGGCGTTTATTGAAACAGAGGAGGGCAAGAAAATCCCCGCGCCGGACAGCGTGGCTGCCTGGGCCAACGCCGAGGGCGTCAACGTGATGGCCGCCGAGGGGCTGCACAACAAGCTGCGCCGCCTGTTCAACAAGCCTTACATCGTCGAGCAACCCGCCGCCGACACCCTGAGCGAGATTATCAAGGCGCTGGAGGCCGGGCAGCACATCGTGCTCTCCTTCGGCAAGTACGAAAGCGACCTGGATTACCTGCTGGTGAGCAACCTGCTGACGCGCAAAATCCGGCAGCGTTGGGAGCAGCGCACCAACGCCTATCGCACCAGCGGCAAAGACGAGCCGCGTCCCCTGATGATCGTGGTGGAGGAGGCTCACAAGCTGCTCAACCGCGAGATGGCCCGCCAGACCACCTTCAGCACCATCGCCCGCGAGCTACGCAAATACTACGTCACCCTGCTCATCATTGACCAGCGGCCCTCGCAGATTTACGACGAGGTGATGTCTCAACTGGGCACGCGCATCGCCGGTTGGCTGGGGGACGAGGATGACATTCGCGCCGTGCTCTCCGGCCTTTCGGGGCGCGAGGCCCTGCGGGGGATGCTGGCGCGCCTGCAGCCGAAGGAAGAAGTGCTGTTGTTGGGGTGGGGCGTCCCCATGCCGCTGCCGGTGCGCTCGCGGCGCTACAACGACACCTTCTGGGACGAGCTGCTAGGGAAAAAAACAAAGAAGAAATTCGATCCCGAAGAAAACCTGCGCGCCCTGGGCTTTTAACAACCTCCCATCACTTGAATACAAACCCTTTGAGCCGTAGAGGCGGCGGGCACGATTGACCACAGGGTAGTCATCCCCCTCCCTCTGTGCTATATTCTTAACCGTTATCCGCAAGCCGCACAGGAGAGATAATCATGTCCTACGCAGCCCGTGATCCCGTTCAAACCCGCGCTGCGGCCCGCCTGCTCGCTCGCAGCATTTTTCGCCGCTTTCTCTGGCAAGGCCGCCTGATGCCTGCTCTCTGGACAATCGCCAGCCTGATCTCGCTGTCGGTTAACCTGATTTTGCTGGCTGCGCTGCTCTCCCTCGGACGCCAGGTGTTCACCCTCAAACAGATCATCGGCGACCAACTGGTGGGTGGATTGCAGGAAAACTTCCGCCTGATGGACGAGGCCGTCATTCAGCAGACCATTCCGGTTGATGATACAATTCCGGTTCAGTTTGACCTGCCGGTGCAGACCAACACGCGCGTGGTGCTGACCGAACCCACCCTGATCCGCGGGGCGCAGGTGAACATCGCCGCCGGGGTGCTCAACATCAACGCCCCCGCCGACATCATCCTCCCCGCGGGCACCAGCCTGCCCATCGCGCTGGACATCAACGTCCCGGTGGATACCACCATCCCGGTCCAGCTCTCCGTGGATGTCAGCATCCCCCTCAACCAAACCGGCCTGCACGCGCCCTTCGTCGGCCTGCAAAACGTCGTCGCCCCTTACGATGGGCTGCTCGACGCCCTGCCTAATTCCTGGGAGGAAACGTCGCTCTGCTCCCGCTGGGCCGGACCGGTGTGCGCCTGGCTGCTATCCCCAAAATAAAGGAAGATACCCTCTGGCATGACCGAATCCATCACCCAAATTCAACTCTCCAACGGCCTGCAAGTAATGCTGAAAGAAATCCACACCGCGCCGATCATCAGCCACTGGATGTGGTATCGCGTCGGCTCGCGCGACGAGGTCCCCGGCATCACTGGCATCTCGCACTGGGTGGAACACATGCAGTTCAAGGGGACGCCGCAGTTCCCCGCCAACGTGCTGGACAAAGCCATCTCCCGCCAGGGCGGCCACTGGAACGCCTTCACTTACATGGATTGGACGGCGTACTTCGAAACCATGCCCGCCGACAAAATCGACCTGGCCCTGCGCCTGGAGGCCGACCGCATGGTCAACAGCACCTTCGCCGAAGAGGAAGTCGAATCCGAGCGCACGGTGATCATCTCCGAGCGCCAGGGCAGCGAGAACCAGCCGCTCTTTCAGCTCGGCGAAGCCATCCGTGCGGCAGCCTTCCGCGTACACAGCTACCATCACGAAATCATCGGCGATATGGCCGACCTGGAGACCATGGGGCGCGACGACCTGTACGCCCATTACCGCCGCTACTACGTCCCCAACAACGCCGTCCTGGTG
>WFTY01000489.1 GCA_015485245.1 Anaerolineales bacterium
GGGGCTTGCGGCGCGCAGGCGCTCAGGATGAGCGTCAACAGTGCGAGCAAGAGAATGGCTTTTTTCTTCATGCAACTACTCCTGTTCTTTGATATTGTGATTAAACGAAAACCCCTGCCGTGGAGGACAGGGGGAGCATGTGTGATGTGTTATGGGATAAACAATCGCCTATGTTCACACCTCCTTTTCCACGAGGCCAGTGTAGAACAGGCCAAGGCGGGCGACCTGGCTTGGCTCACGAGGTGAGCCTTACAGTTGCGGGACAGCGCCGGACTTGCACCGGCTTCGCCATTATGCCCTCCCATCCGGGGGTGCGGGCACCTTAGCCGTATAGAAATTTAAAGTACCGATCCAGCGGCTATCTTATCAGAGTTCAACTCGATTGGGAAGGCGCGTGGTGAGAATCTGGCACTTGAATCCTGGGATTCCGCGCCGCGTGGAACGCAGGACAATTTTGCGGTGAGCGGATATAATCGAGTTGATTAAGGAGAGTTGTTCTATGACCCCATCCTGTTCTCCGTCCTCCATCGGCCGCGCCTGGAAGAAACATTATCTGCTGATCCTGGCTGTGCTTCCGTTGGTGCTGGCAGGGTTTTACGCAGCCGGTGCCTGGTTGTACGGTGTTTATCGCTTTGATGCCGCCGCCTTCACGCCACAATACCAGGAAATGTACGCCTCGCCTGGCGCGGTGGCGATTGACTTAGAACGCGCTTTGCAGAATGGCGATACGGCGCTTTACGCTGCTTTAACCGGTTTGAAGCGGACGCCCGACCTGCCCACAGCGCAGCCGGACTTGCGCCTGACCATTCTGGTAGACGTGGACGATCGGGGTTATTTCCACTATCTATTCTTCGATTTCGCCACCAAACGGCGGCAGACGCATTACATCAAGGAAGTTCAAGGGCGTTGGGTAGCGACGCCGCAGGACGCCTATTTCTATTTTGACAGTGGCGGCTGGCTGAAAGTGGCGATGCCGTTGGCGCTTTCCTGGTGGGTGATCCTGGGTGTGATAGCTATCGTGCGGCAGATGTGGGTGTGGGGGGTTCGGGCGCGCCTGGCAACCGGGTTGTAATCAACGGCCCAGCAGGGCAGCGACCTCTTCGGCGCGTTGGTGAATCAACGCTGCAACCTCTTGCTGCTGACGTTGTCCCAGCAGCCAGTCGCCGATGATGACTCCCTCTACCTCGGCCAGCGCGGCGTATACCAGTCGCAACAGGCGGCGGGCTTCTGGGAAGGGGCCGTTGAGCGCTTCCAGCGTGGCCTGTACCTGGATGGTGTGCTGCCGCAGGTGGGAGTCCAGGCGGTGCAGGCGGAATTCCACGCTCATCGGCGCGCCTTCCCACCATAGGGAGGGGGCGTCTAATTCGCTGCCGCGGATGTCGGCGATTTCCCTGAGCACGCGTTTGTGCAAAGTGTCGTAATAGGCCAGGATGCCGTTGAGAGAGAGGCGCTTGATGGTGCGTTCGAAATCTTGATGCGCGCCGACGAACGCCACCAGCTCTTCGGCGGGCATTTCCCGGGCTTCCTCTATCCCCTGGCGGTGCTGTTGCACCGCGTACCAGGTGCGAGCGAAGAACTCGCGTTCGGCAGCCAGGATGTGCCCCAGGATGACCCGTAAGGGCCATTCGTCGTGCGCTGGTGGCTGATCGAGCAGGGCATCCTCCACACCCAACAAAACGGCTTGCAGGTCGCGGTAGGCGGCGTGATATTGCCCCAGGGATCGCTGGGCTGTGGTGATCGGCTTGCCGCGCTGGACGCGCTCGGAGAGCAGCCGGGCGGCAAGCTGGCGCAGCTCCTCATAGGTGCGAAAAAAGGCGAAGCGTATACCTTCGTGATAGGCGCGCCAGCCCCATTCGCGCTCCAGGTCTTCCGTGGAGAGGTCGGCGGTCACGGCGGCGAATTGCTCCACCGCCTGGATGAGTTTGATTTCGCCCATGGGGTCTCCTCCCCGCCGCTCAGGCCAGGGAACCGAACCAGGCTTCGGCGCGCCGTCCGCCACGCTCCCCCTCGTGGAAGAAGGTGGCATAGGCCATCACGTGCAATCCCACAAACTTCATGTTTTCCGGCTCTTGCAGGGTGACTTCATAATAGGGATGCCAGGTGCCGGTGTTGAAGTAAATCTGGTTGATGACTGTGCCTTTGCGAACGTACGAATCCAGGGGCACGATTTCGTGAAAATGAGTGTGCCCGTAGACGATGTAATCGGCCTGTTTCCGTTTGAAGGCGGTTTCCTGGAGGGCGTGGTTGGCGAAGGAGATTTTAGTGCTGTTGGAGAGCTTTTTGTGCACCCAGCCCGCCAGCGTCTCCAGCGCGTCGAAGGAGAACCCCTTGGAGAAGAGCAGCGCTCCTTCGAGGGCGTCCACCGCGTCGAGGCGGAACGGTTGATCCTGAGAGCGGACGAAATCAGTCTGGACGAAACGATCGGCGCATTCATTCCAGATCGCCTTAATATCTTCGGATTGACTGCGAGAGCCGCCGTGGTTGCGGATCAGGTTGTTGACCCACATGGGCGTGACCAGCGCCGGGCGCACGTTGGAGAGTTCTTTCAGCCCCTCGCTGAAATCAGGGGGGATGTCCTCTCCCATGCGACGGCGCACCTCCAGGGGGAAGCGCGTGAGCAGCTCGATGGTCATAGCATCGCCCACCGTGGCGTGGTCGCGCCCCAGCGAGACGTGATAGTTGAGCGCATCAAAGATGTCGCCGTGTCGGGCGTAGACGTGATGACGGGCGAGCAGTTCGGCCAGCCAGGGATCTTCTTCCAGCTCGTGGGGGAATGGATTGGGCGGGTTGCTCAGCCCCATGGCCTCGGCGACGCGGGCGCGGATGGCGTTGTATTGCTCTCCCGGCAGGTGGAAGAACCAATCGTGGTTGCCGGTCATGTAGTGGATGTGCACCTTCACCGGTATGCGTTCGCCGTGCGGGTCGGGCTGGCCGTCGTTTCGGGCGGGGGGAAGGCGGATCAATTCGCCAGCGCTGATCTTGCGTAGCAGGGAAAGGCCGTGATGGTTGTGCTCCAGAATGGCATTGGTGATCTCGGCTACTTTAGCAGCGTAGGCTTCGGAGTTGGCGTCGTCCCAGGGGCGCAGAGTCTCCTCGCTGCCGTCCGCTTTGACCAGCCAGCGCTCGGTGCGGATCAGATCGAGCACGTCGCCCATCAACAGCAGGTGGAATGAATCGATCGGGCGGTAGCAGCCATCGGCGCGCCACGAAGCGCGATAAGCCATGCTGCGCAGCCGTTCTGCAAAGACGCGAAAGGCATCCGGGGTGATCGAGCTGCCGGAGGTGCCGTCCTTTAGATGTAAGTCGCTGACGATGACCAGCATGTTGGTTTTTCCTCCTGGAGGTGATCCTTCGTCCTTCATTGTACTTCAAAGTGGGCCGCCGCGCTGCGGGTTAAATCAAACAGGCAGGCGCCTGGCCTGCCTGTGTGGGCGGTATTGGACTCGAACCAACGACCTTTGCGATGTCAACGCAACGCTCTAACCAGCTGAGCTAACCGCCCGTGTTCGGCGTGTATTATACCATCGGCAGGCCAGGTGACAAGATTATTGATCTTCGCTGCCAGGGACGACCTGGATGTCGATGTAAATCGGGTCGCCGAATGGCGCGCCCTCGGGGTTGAACGCCTGCCAGGCGCTGCGGTATGCGCCCGGTGCCTGCGGGGCGGTGAAGATGATGCGGATGACCGCTCGCGTCCCGCTCAGCGCGGGGTAAAGCGCCTGTGGTGAGGGCGCTCCTAAATCCGGCCCGGCGATTAAACGTAGCGTGTATCCTGCTTTCCAGTTGCAGCTCCCGGAGTTCTCCACCTGCCAACGTTTGTCCAGCGTCGCTCCCGGAGCGACCACGCTGCCATCCTCGATTGTGATGTCTTCCAGGTAGCGCAACCCGTCCACGCAGGTGGGGGTGGGGGTAGGCAGGCTCTCGGCTGTCAGTTGGACGACTTCGGTGGCCTGAAGGGCCAGCGCAGCTGGGGCCTGGGTGGGCGCTTGGAAGACCGCCAGCGTGGGGGTTGGCGTGGGCATCTCTCTCAGACGGCCGCAGGCAGTCAGGATGAGACTCAGCGCGATCAGGTAGAGCCAGCGCCGCGAACGCATCATTATTCTTCAATGACCTCATCGTCAAGGACGGGAGGAATCGCTTCCTCCTCGCCCATCACCGCCTGGCGAATGCGCGCCTCGATCTCGGCCATCAGGTCGGGGTTTTGGCGCAAGAATTCTTTGGCGTTCTCGCGGCCCTGGGCCAGGCGTAGGTCGCCGTAGGAGTAGAACGAGCCGCGCTTGGTGATGATGTCCAGTTCGGTGCCCAGGTCGATCAGGTCGCCGACTTTGGAGATTCCTTCGTTGTACATGATGTCGAACTCAGCTGTCTGGAAGGGCGGGGCGACCTTGTTTTTCACCACGCGCACGCGCGTGCGGTTGCCGATCACCTCTGAACCGACTTTTATGCTTTGGATGCGGCGCACGTCCAGGCGCACCGAAGCGTAGAATTTGAGCGCCTGACCGCCGGTGGTGGTCTCCGGGTTGCCGAACATCACGCCGATCTTCTGGCGCAACTGGTTGGTGAAGATCACCGCCGTGTTGGTCTGCTTGATCGCGCCGGAGAGCTTGCGTAGCGCCTGCGACATCAGGCGCGCCATCAAGCCCATGTGGGCGTCGCCCATATCGCCTTCGATCTCGGCGCGCGGCACCAGGGCGGCCACCGAATCGACCACGATCACATCCACCGCGCCGGAGCGCACCAGCGTCTCTACGATTTCCAGCGCCTGCTCGCCGGTATCCGGCTGCGAGATCAGCAGATTGTCGATGTCCACGCCGCAGGCCGCGGCGTAGCGCGGGTCGAGGGCGTGTTCCATATCCACAAAGGCGCAAATGCCCCCCATGCGCTGTGCCTCGGCCACAATGTGCTGGCAGATCGTCGTTTTGCCGGAGGATTCCGGCCCGTAGATTTCGGTCACGCGCCCGCGAGGGATGCCGCCTACGCCTAGCGCCAGATCGAGGGAGAGCGATCCGGTGGGGATGACATCCACGGTCAGATGATGGGCTTCGCCCAGGCGCATGATTGTTCCTTCTCCGTAGCGTTTTTGCAGTTCGCCCATTGCTTTTTCCAGGGCGGCTTTGCGGGCGTCTCTAGGGTCTTTTGCCATGTCTTGCTCCTTCTGTCGTGGCCTGCTGAGTAGTAATCTTTGCAATTGATGTCAGTGTGCAGGGGGGTGTTGCCCCTGAGCCTGAGCGCTCTCTGCCTCACCACACGCCGTAGGCGGGGGCGCTGGCTGGATCGCGCAGCCGTTCTATTTGTTTGCGGGAGCCGGGAGAGATCTCCTCAGGCAGTTGGGTGATGTCGAAAAAGGCGTATTGCTCGATCTCGCTATCCGATTGCCCGTTTAGCGTGAAATCGCAGCTGAGAAACACGATGACATGATCGATTTTACCGAATTCCTGGTGAGAATACGCCCCAAAGAGTTCCAGCTGCTTAATGGTGGCCCCGACCTCTTCCGCCGCCTCGCGCCGGGCAGCCTCGTCCAGGGTTTCGCCAGCTTCTACCAGCCCGCCGGGGAGAAACCATTGGGGTTGGTAGACGTGCCTGACCAGTAATACCCGTCCATTTTGTACCATTACCAGGCGTACTCCAACAGAGAGCGGCTTAACGACCAGCCAGAGCAGGCGCGCCAGTCTGTAAAAGTGCTTTAGAAAGGTCATTGAGGCAGTATCCCAAGTTTAGCACGAATGTTCTAATTGTCAAGGGGGCGTGAAGTCTGCCCCCGGCAACGGCGGAGGCGCCAGGCTGAAGCCGCGCCGCCCGCGGAAGGAGAGGTAGGTCACCCGACCGGGATCAATTTCAAACTGCTGCGTATACAATTTGCCGGCGTAGATGGCGGAAATCTCATATTGCCCGGCGGGCAGGTCGCTGATCGCCAGGTTTTCTCGGTAGTACGGATCGGCGTTGACGGCTCCTTCGCCGTAGGTGATCCCCTTCCAGACCTGACCGCTGAGGATCGAGGAGATTGTCAGCTCAAAGCGGGTGAGCGGTTCCCCCGCCGTGCTCATGATGCGCGCCGCCAGCACGCCCCACCCCTCGGGCGGCACCATCCATAGCTCCGGGTTGAGCGTGTAGAAGAAGCCCACCTCCCCCC
>WFTY01000490.1 GCA_015485245.1 Anaerolineales bacterium
GAGTGTGGTCGTGCACGAGGGGTCGGACGGGTTGACCGCGCACGGGTCGGCAAGATCGCTTCCGCTGCCGCCGGTACCATCCACAAGACCGGTATCATTTCCACTGCCACTGCCACCACTAAGATCCACTACGTTGCAGGATGGATCGTTCGGATTGAGCACGCAGGGGTCAACAGTCGCCGTATCGCCGCCACCGGAGGATGAGCCGCCCGCGCTGTTCCCGGCGTTGCTGCCACCGGAGGACGAGCCGCCCGAAGTGTTCCCGGCGCTGCTGCCGCCAGCCGTGTTGCCACTGCCGGAGCCGCCGCTCATCCCGCTGCCGGCATTGCCTCCGCTGGCGCCATTGGAAGCATTGTTGTTCATTCCGCCGCCAGCGCTTATGGAAGAAGCGCAGGAAGGATCCGTCGGGTTGAGGATGCAGAAGCCAAAGCCTGTGGCGTTGTTGTTGTCGAAGCAATTCGGGGGGCACACCATCGGGTTGCCGTTGCCCCACGGAGCGCCTTGGGCGTTATTCCCGGCGGCCATCGCGTTGCCGTTGCTTTGCCCTTTAATCCATGCAGCGATCTCCTCTGTACAGGGGGCCACAACCACCTGTACCCAGCCATCCTGGGGGAAGCGAGTTTTGTTGCCCGCGTTGTCAATGGCCACAACGCTGTATTCCAGCAGCCCGGCATCACCATTGAGAGCCATCGGGCCTATATCGGCGATGGGGAGAGCAAACTGGTATCCGCCTTCTCCTGGGGTCGCCGGTAACGTGTTGGTCGTCGTCTCGTTGGAGAAAGGACGCAAGCGGTAATCCACAAGCACCTTGTCCAGCCCGGCATCGTCCGTCACCTGGAATTCAGCCTGGAATTCGGTGTAACCGCACTCGTTGCTGGCGTAGAAAGCGACCAGTTGCTGTGTTTGCGGCAGGGCAATAGTGGGCGGGGTGGCGTCCTGCGGCTGGTTTACCACCACTGTGAGCTGCTGTTGAGCCGGTTGGGCTGGGGCTGCGTCTTGCACCGGTTGTGCAACCGTGTCCGCCGCCCCCGGCTGCGGAGCCTGACAACCCGAGAGTGCCAGACTGAGCACCGCTATCACCAGAAGAGAAAATAGAGTGTATTTTTTTGTGCGCATTTGTCTTTCCTCCTTATGGGAATAGGGCTTGAGTGACATGCCCATTGTAGGGGGAGGATGTCAGGAAAACGTCGGGAAACCGTCAGGAAACGCAATATGGTTTAGAATTGAGTGACAGTTACCTTGCAAATGTCGCTTACCTGCCCATGAATCCTGCCTTCCACATCGGCTCCCTCCTCATCCACGGTGATGCTATCCTCTCCCCGATGGATGGCTTTTCGGATTGGCCGTTCCGCTCCATCTGCCGCGAACTCGGCTCGGCGGTCAGTTATACGGAGTTCATCAAAGCCGAGGACATCGTGCGTCCTGGCAAAAAGACGCGCGACAAACTGTATTTCGATCCTGCAGAGCGCCCGGTGGCGATTCAGTTATATGGGGATGATCCGGACAGATTGCTGGAGGCCGCTCTGCGTGCCCAGGAGTTGGAGCCGGATTTCATTGACATTAACATGGGCTGTCCTTCAAAGAGCATTGCTCACCGCGGCGCGGGGGTCGGCTTGATGCGTGCGCCTTTGAAGGTGGCGCGCGTTTTTCGAAGACTTTCTGCTTCCCTGGAAATCCCCCTCACAGGGAAGATTCGTCTGGGGTGGGAGGATTGCAAGAACTACCGCTTGATCGCCCGCATCGTGGAGGAGAACGGCGGCCAGGCGCTTGCTATCCACGGGCGCACCAAAGAGCAGGGCTATGCGGGCCGCGCCGATTGGGACGCCATCGCCGAGGTGGTCGCCGCGCTCTCCATCCCCGTCATTGGCAACGGCGACGTAAAGATCCCCGCCGACATCGCCCGCATGAAGGCGCACACCGGCTGCGCCGCGGTGATGATTGGCCGCGCCGCCATCGGCAACCCCTGGATTTTCGCCGGGCAGGAGCGGGGTCAAGTCACATCTGAACAAGTGCGCGAAGTCATGCTGACGCATCTGGAGCGTAACCTTGTTTTTTATGGCGCAGAACTTGGCCTGGTGCTCTTCCGTAAGCACGCCGTGCGCTATATTTCATCCTATCGTCTGCCGGGGGAACTGCGCCGCCGCTTGCTCACTTGTGAACGCCCGGAGGCGTTCACCGCCCTGTTGGATGAAATCGCCGCCGCGGTGGTTTGAGAGGAGCTATTTACGTATGTTGCCTCACGGTTTTTCGTCGCAAGGAGAGTTTGAAGACGCATTGCGGGATGGTATTCTCGCTGCGCGCAATGGAAGTTATGCGCTGGCGCGGCGTTTGCTGGAGAGAGCCGGGCGGATACAACCATATGAAGCGCGTCCCTGGATTGAACTGGCGAAAATCGCCCGTAACGAAGCGGAGGAGACCGACTATTTGGAAAAGGCGCTGGTCGCCGACCCCTATGACCAGCAAGTTCGGCGGAAACTCGCCTTGCTGAAGGGCAAAGTCCGCGCCGATGAACTTTTGCCTGTGGGTGGCGAATCCCCGCATCCTGAAAGCGATGCGGTTGTGGATGCCGCCGCCAAGCGCTCGTTCATCTGTCCGCAGTGTGGCAGCGGCGTGGCATTTGATTTGCACAGCGATACCTTGCGTTGCGATGCCTGCGGGTTTGAGCGCCCGGTGGAACAGCGGCGCGCCGCCGGTGTTTCGGAGCAGGTGTTGGACTTTGTGTTACCCACCCGGCGCGGCCATCAGTGGGCGCAGGCGCAAAACCGCTTTGAATGCCGCCAATGTGGGGCGGTGAGCCTGTGGCCGAAAGGCCAGAGCGCTCTGCAGTGTCCGTATTGCGGCACCCATCAACTTGCCGAATCTGCCGAGACGGCCAGCCTGGTTGACCCTCAAGCCATCGGACTGATGGAAGTGGACGAAAAAAAGGCGCACGTCATTGTGCGCGCCTGGTTGAAAAAAGATTGGAAAGCGCCGGATGACCTTGTGCAATCAGTGAAGGGCCTTTCTTTGCGTCCCGCCTACTACCCTTTTTGGACGTTTGACGGCGCGCTGCGCCTTCACTGGCATTGTGAAGTCAACGAGGGGGGTAGAAATGCCGCCTCGTGGACACCTCGCTCCGGTGCGGAGATTGAGATGTTTGACGATGTGCTGACGCCGGGGTATCGGGCGCTGGATGGCGATTTGCTGGGTGGGATTTTACCTTTCCGCCTTAAGGAAATTGTTGCCTTCAAGCCGGAGTTCCTGGCCGGGTGGCCTGCACTAGCGTATGACGTGCCGCTGGTCGAGGCCGTGCTGCAGGCGCGCGGTGCAGTGGTGCAGCAAACGCGGCGGCGTTTGTATGGGCGGGTGCTGCCCGGCGAAGAAAAACGCAACCTGACCACCGGCGCAGTGGAGTGGAGCGGGATTACGTTTAATCATGTGCTGTTGCCTGTGTGGATAGGGGAATACGTCTATCGGGGAAAGCGTTTCACTTTTCTGATTAACGGTCAGACAGGGGAAATCCACGGCGAAAAACCGCGCGACCAGGTCAAAATAGCCGCCATCGTCGCCAGCGTAATTCTCACCGTTATGGCGATTGCGCTCATCGCCCTGCTTGTGTTCGGAAGATAAGTCAGATTGGGATCATAGCGTCAACCCCGCGTTTCCCTCTTCTCCGGGTATAATCGTCCGCATCGCAATTCGCAACTCAAAAATCGCTAATCGGAAATCACCATGTCCCTTGACTTTCAATCCATCATCATTAAATTGCAAGATTTCTGGGCGCAGCAGGGATGTCTAATCTGGCAACCGTATCATACCGAAGTCGGCGCTGGAACGATGAACCCGGCCACCGTGCTGCGCGTCCTCGGCCCCGAACCTTGGAACGTGGCCTATGTTGAACCCTCCATCCGCCCCGATGACGGGCGCTATGGCGAGAACCCCAACCGTTTCTATCAGCACACCCAATACCAGGTGATTCTCAAACCTGACCCCGGAAACCCGCAAGAACTTTACCTGAGTTCTCTGGTCGCCCTGGGGATTGACCCCGCCCAACACGACATCCGCTTTGTGGAAGATAACTGGGCGCAGCCGGCCATCTCGGCCTGGGGGTTGGGATGGGAGGTCTGGCTGGATGGGTTGGAGATCACTCAGTTCACCTACTTCCAGCAGGTTGGCGGGCAAAACCTCGATCCGGTGGCCGTGGAGCTAACCTACGGGCTGGAGCGCATCGCCATGGCTTTGCAGGGGGTGCGCGATTTCCGTGATATTCGCTGGAACGAACATTTCACCTACGGCGATGTTTACCTGCAAAATGAGCAGGAATCCAGCAAATACGCCTTCGAGCCTGTCTCTTATACACATC
>WFTY01000491.1 GCA_015485245.1 Anaerolineales bacterium
CGCCCCGCCCCCCTCAACGCGCGACTTGCGGGCGCGTGTGCGCAAAGCGGTGATGGCGCGCCTGGGCGATTCGGTGGATCCGAAACTGCTTGACAGCATCATTGATCGCGTTTTGCAGAACATCAAGACCGGCTAGGCGGAATTATGCTCTTTGGACGCGTGCGCGGCACCGCGGTGTGCACCCTCAAGTACCCCGACATGCAAGGGATGAAGTTGCTGGTGGTTGAACCGCTGGATCGTCATCTTCAGCCCACGGGCCCGTTGCAGGTGGCCGTGGACGTGGTTCAGGCTGGCCCGGGAGACCTGTGTGTGATGGTGCGCTCACGCGAGGCGGCTCTGGCGTTGCGCGAACATACCTTTGTCCCGGTTGATCTGGCGCTTGTTGGAATCGTTGATGAGTTAAAAGTTCGCCCCGACGGTGAATTTGATTTCACCCTCAAAGAAGGCTATCGGCATTACACCTGAGATGATTCTGGGAAAAGTGGTTGGCACCGTGGTGACCACGATCAGTCACCCGCATTATGATAACCGTCGCTTGCTGGTGGTGCAGCCGATGACCCTCCCTGGCGAGCCGCCAGCGGGGGATTTCATCGCCGTGGATCACACCCACGCCGGCGTGGGGGATACCGTGTTGGTCAACCGCGAGGGCAACGGTGCCCGGCAGGCGCTCAAGTTGCCGGATGGTTGCATCATCTCTGTGATTGTGGGGATTGTCGATTCGATTCATTTACCCTCGCTGGAATAATTGGGGATTCGCCTCTTGTCGGCGTTCCCCTCCCGCTTTATAATCCCTCACGCTGGAAAAACTACATTGTGGCATCCGTGTCCTGAAATTGGAGGCGATGCCCTGGAGGAATTTGTGGAATCATTGGAACAACCATTCTCTCCTGCGGACGAGGAACAAAAATCATCCCCCGTGGCGGGGTGTTTTCGTTTTATTGTTGATATCGTTGAGACGATCCTGATTTCGCTGGTGCTGTTTTTGGGCATCAACGCTGTTACGGCCCGTGTGCGCGTGGACGGGCACAGCATGGCGCCTACATTCAACAGTGGTGAGTTTATTATCGTATCCAAACTTGCTTATAAGTTTGGCGAGCCTCAGCGCGGCGATATCGTGGTCTTCCACCTGCCGCGTGATCCCTCGCAGGATTACATCAAGCGGGTCATTGGCCTGCCGGGCGAAACCGTTGATATTCGCGACGGCACGGTGTTCGTTGACGACCAGCCGCTGGACGAACCCTATCTGGATGACAAGACGCGTTATACCGGCACCTGGTTTGTGCCAGAAGGCACCCTCTTCGTTCTGGGCGATAACCGCAACAATTCGTCCGATTCGCACAGTTGGGGGCCGGTGCCCATGGAATACGTTATCGGCAAGGCGGTGTTTGTGTACTGGCCGCTTGCCTCGCTTGGGTTGGTAGAGCAGCCGACGCCGGTGCTGGCTTCGCCCTGACGTTTTCTCGAGGGAGGCGTGCGCCGTTCAGAGGGCTTACCTCCTCTGAAAGTGAAAGCTATGGAGAATGACAATAACGCTTCCGCCATACAATACACCTGCCCGGAGTGTCAGGCCGGGCGGCTGAGGTTGAAGCATCTGACCTACTTCACCCGCCTGGGCAGTGATTTCGTCGCTGTACCGGAATTCCCTGCCTGGGTGTGTGATGTTTGCGGTCGCTGCGAATATGATCAGCGCGCTTTATCCTGGTTGAATGTGATTCTGGATCCCCATACCGGGCGACGGGACCGCCGTCGCCGTCAAGGCGCGCCGCCGTTGGAAGACCTGTCGTCGCCGTCCTCGTTGAAAGATGCTTGACCGCCCTGTAGAGGTTTGGTAGAATGACCCCCGTTCGCCTGTGGGCGAATGATTTTGCCCCCATCGTCTAGGGGACTAGGACGTGGCCCTTTCAAGGCCAAAACGGGAGTTCGAATCTCCCTGGGGGCACAAAGGAACAGCGCCTGAGAAACCTCAGGCGCTGTTTTGGTTTTCTGCTTTGGCGCGCGGCACCCAGGCGAGCACCGTCGTCCCCTGATTGGGTTTAGATGTGATGCTCACCTCTCCGCCGACTTTGCGCACGCGTCGTTCCATGTTGGAAAGCCCGTGGCCGATCGCCGCGGTTGTCTTATCAATCTCAAACCCGCAACCATCGTCGCTGACTTTCAGGTATACCCGCTCGTCGGTCGCCCAGAGTTGCACCTCAACCAGGTTGGCCTGGGCGTGTTTGGCCGCGTTCGCCAGCGATTCCTGGCAGATGTGGAAGACAGCCAGGGCATGCCGTCGGGGAAGATCGAGAAAGCCGTCTTCGCTGGTCGCCAGCCGCGTTTTCGTTTTGACGTTACGGCGGAACTCATCCAGCAGGCGTTGCAAGCCGCGCGTCAGAGTCTCCCCGCCGCGTAACTGGCGCGGGCGCAAGTCCAGGATGTAAGCGCGGATATCCTGGATGGTGCTGTTCAGCCCGTCAATCGCTTCGTTGATCTTCTGCCGCGCGGCTTTGGGGTCTTCTTCCAGCACCAGGCGGGCGTAATCCAGCGCCAGCCCGACGCTGTAGATGGACTGGATCACCCCGTCGTGCAAATCCATGCCGATGCGCTCGCGCTCCTCCAGGATGGCGATGCGGCGGCTGTGCTCCTTCAGGCGGATACTCTCGATCGCTGTGCCCGCCAGTGTGGAAATGGTACCTAAAAGATCTTCCTCGCGCCGTGAAAGGGGGAGGGTGGATTTACGCGCCGCTACCAGCAGGCCGACCACGCGGTTGCTGGCGCGCAGCGGCGTGCAGGCGATCCGCTCCAGGCCGGCTTCCTGGAGTCTGGCGCGCAGTACATCGGCGCTAATCTCCGTCACGCTGCATTCTTTGGGGTAATCTCCCCTCGCCGCTTCTCCAAAAAAGCCTTCGTCGAGTTGGAAGCGATTGAATTCGGCGAACAGCGCGCCGGCTTCCCCGGCGTGCATGCTCAAGTTGAAGCGGTCGTTTTCATCCTCCCGCACATAGATGGCGCTGGCGGCGAAGGAGAAATGCTGGGTGACCGGTGGCAGGGTTTCCTGAATTTGCGTTTCCATATCGGCGGCCTGGGCGGCGGAATGAGCAAGCTGATAGAGTAACGCCAGGTCGGTGTATTGCTGTGTCAGCGTTTGGTCGCGCGAGACCACGCTTGCGTACAGGCGGGAGTTTTCAATTGCCACGGCGGCGTAGGCGGCCAGGATCTCAATCACGCGCTCGTCTTCCTCCGTGAACTCCGGTGCGTCGATCTTGTCTGTCAGGTAGATCTGGCCCAGCAGTTTCCCTGCGGACATAATCGGCACGCCCAGGAAGGAGTGCATAGGAGGGTGATGAGGGGGAAAGCCCGCGCTGCGCGGGTCGTTGCTGATCTCCGGGACGCGGATGGCGCGTTTTTCCTTGTGAATCGCGCCGATCAACCCTAATCCCTGCGGGGGGTGGTCAATCCTGGCGATTTCTTCGTCATCCATGCCGATGGGGATGAACTTTTCCAGTTCCCCCTCTTTGTTGATGATGCCAATGGCCGCATAGCGCGCTTCGGCTTGCTCGCGCGCCAGGTGAGCGATGCGCTCCAGAACATTGTTGCGCGATAGGTCGCTCACCAGTTCCAGGCTGGCGCGATGCAACGCCGCCAATCGCTCTTCTAGCTTCTCTCGCGCTAATAGGGTCATAAATACCGCCTCACCAGGGTTATTTTACCGCATTTCGATAAATTTTCCCTGGCGGGCGATTGTCAGCGACGAGGGGGCGCTTTTTTGCAAACCTGATAGCTTTTGCCAGCTTCTCTCCCTAGAATTAAGCCGGACTAGCAGATGAGGTGTTGGATGGATCAAACGGTGGCCAGTTCGCGCATTCCTGGGTTTTATAATCTTTCATTGGACGAGCGTTATGCCTGTTTAACCTCGTTGGGGCTCCTGACTCCTGAGGGCGAAACGATCCTTCGGGGGGATGCTGGCCTCACCCTGGAGCAGGCGCAACACATGATCGAAAACGTGGTTGGGCGTTACGCTTTGCCTCTCGGCCTGGGGTTGAACTTTGTGGTCAACGGGCGTGAGGTGATCGTTCCTATGGTTGTGGAGGAACCCTCCATCGTCGCCGGGGCGTCTTTCATGGCGAAGCTGGCCCGAGCGGGTGGCGGGTTCCAGGCGCACACTACCGCTCCAGAGATGATTGGTCAGATGCAGATATTGGATGTGCCCGACCTGCCTGCGGCGCGCCTCACGCTGTTGGAAAACAAAGCAATTTTGCTGGCAGCCGCTGCGGAGATTGACCCTGTACTCGCGGAGTTAGGCGGCGGCCCGCGCGATCTGGAAGTGCGCCTGATTGATGATTCCCCCATTGGGCCTTTCCTCGTCGTCCATCTGATTTATGACACTCGTGACGCGATGGGGGCGAACGCCATCAACACGGCCTGCGAACGCCTCGCCCCGCAGATCGAAGCGCTCACCGGCGGGCGCGTGCATTTGCGCATTCTTTCCAACCTGGCCGACCGGCGTCTGGCGCGGGCGCGTTGCACCATCCCGCTGGACGAACTCGCCTTTGGTGATTACCGTGCTGAAGATGTGCGCGATGGCATCATCGCTGCCTGGGCCTTCGCCGCCGCAGACCCTTACCGCGCCGCGACGCACAACAAGGGCATTATGAACGGTGTGGACGCGGTGGTGGTGGCCACCGGCAACGACTGGCGCGCCATCGAGGCCGGGGCGCATGCCTACGCCGCCCGCAGCGGACGATACACCGCCTTGAGCACCTGGGGGCAGGACGTGGAGGGCAATCTGGTGGGCACGCTGGAAATGCCGCTGGCGGTGGGGACGGTGGGCGGCGCGACGCGCGTGCATCCCGCCGCGCAACTGGCGCTTAAGATCATGGACGTGGCCTCCGCAACGCAACTGGCCGAGATCATCGTCTCGGTGGGGCTGGCGCAAAACCTGGCGGCCCTGCGCGCTCTGGCGACCGAAGGGATTCAACGCGGCCACATGAGCCTGCATGCTCGGCAGGTGGCTATCGCTGCCGGTGCGCAGGGCGAGATGATCTCTCGCCTGGCTGCCCGATTG
>WFTY01000492.1 GCA_015485245.1 Anaerolineales bacterium
CATCGTCATCGAGGTGCTCGGACGTCCTTTTCACGTCTCGGCGGGATCGTTCTTCCAGGTCAACACAGCGATGGCCGGGCAAATGGTTCAACATCTGCTGGACAACCTCCCCTTGAACGAAACCATCACACTGGTGGACGCCTACTGCGGCGCAGGGCTGTTCAGCGCCTTTCTCGCTCCGCATGTGGGGCGGTTGATCGGCATTGAAACTTCCGCCCCAGCCTGCGAGGACTTCGTCACCAACCTAGACGAATTCGATCACGTAGAGCTATACGAGGCCCCGGTGGAAGGCGTGCTCCCGACGCTGGATATCCACCCGCAGGTGATCGTGGTTGATCCACCCCGCGCCGGGCTGTCGCGCCCCGCCCTCGATGCCATCCTCGACCTGCGCCCCCAAACGCTGGCCTACGTCTCCTGCGACCCCGCCACCCTGGGGCGTGACGCCAGACGGCTGACGGCAGGCGGCTATGCGCTGCAACAGGTCACGCCGTTCGACCTCTTTCCCCAAACCTATCATATCGAAAGCGTCAGTTTTTTTGAAATCCAGGCGGCGGTGGTATAATGGGGGCATCATCAAAATTTAACTCCTCAGAGCAGTAATCCACCCAGGGGCCAGCCCAAAACTCGCGAGGGACTTTTGAATGAATCTCCACGGCCATGTTGCGGTAGAGATGGTGAAACGCCAGGATGAATGACTGAGCGCGTGCTTTAATCTGCACGCGCTTTTTTTATTTGTATCCACTTCAACCCACATTTGAACCCCGACTGGCTGATTGCAACCTCAGCCAGTTCACATCGGCTTACAAACCTGCTCCGTCTCTACACGTTGTGTCGGAAAGGAGGTGATGCCAGGAAAAACCGTTCCCCCCTCAGCGTCGTCCGCTCCCCGGGGGCATTGGTCTTCCCCGCGGGATGCCCGCGACGTACAGTCAATGTCTGAGTCCGAAGTGTAAACTTATGAGGAGTAAGCCATGAAAAGGATTAAACTTGTTGCCCTTCTGCTGATTGCCGCCTTTGTGCTCTCCGCTTGCGGAGCAGGCGGGGCGCAGACCATCAAAATCGGCATCAATGCTCCCCTCACCGGCGACATCCCCAAAGTCGGCGAAGGCACCAAATTCGCCGCCGAGCTGTGGCTGGATGAAATCGGCGGGGTGATCACCGTCGGCGGCAAAGATTACCAGGTCGAACTGGTTGTCGAGGACAACGAATCGAAAGGCGAATCGGCCGCGGCGGTCAATACCAAACTGATCACCCAGGATGAAGTGCTGGTGATCGTCGGGCCGCAATCCTCCAAGCAGGCCGTCCCCGCTGGCGCCGTCGCCAACGATCTGGAAACCCCGATGATCAGCCCGTGGTCCACCAACCCCAATACCACACTCGACCGCCCGTGGGTGTTCCGCACGCCGTTCCTCGATCCCTTCCAGGGCCCGGTCGTCGCCAACTTCGTCTCCGAAGAATTTGGTTTCACCAAAGCCGGCGTGCTGTACGACATCGCCAGCGACTACCCCAAAGGACTGGCGGAATTCTTCAAGTCGGCCTGGGAGGATCTACACGGGGCAGACTCGGTGGTGGCTTTTGAGAGTTTCACCACCGGCGATACCGACTTCAGCGCCCAGCTGACCAAGATCATCGACTCCGGGGCGGAGTTCATCTTTGCGCCGCAATACTACAACGAAGTAGCGCTGATCGTACAGCAGGCGCGCGAACTCGGCTTTGACGGCCCAATCGTCGGCTCCGACAGCTGGGGTTCGGCGGAGACGGTTAACCTGTGCGGCGAAGCCTGCTACGGCGCGTTCTTCAGCACGCACTACGCCGCCGAGGGCGCCACCGGCGCGACCAAAGAGTTCATCGACAAGTACAACGAACGCTACGGCTACGTGCCCGATGACGTCGGCGCGCTGACCTGGGACGCTCTCAACATCGTCAAGACTGCCATCGAGAATTGCGGCCAGATCACCGGCGATATCAAGGCGGATCGCAAATGCGTGCGAGATGCCATGGCGCAAATCAAAGAGTTCAAGGGCATCACCGGTGATATGACCTTCAACGAGCAAGGCGACCCGATCAAGTGTGCAGTGATCGTGCGCATCAGCGAAGAGGGCAAATTCACCTTCTACAAGCAGGTGTGCCCGTAGGTTCAACGATGTCGTGGCAGCCGACGCATGTCGGCTGCCACGTTTTTGCTCTCGCAAAACGCAACGCGGCGGGCTGGCCTCCGCCTCCCCCGCCGTCATCCCCTAAGGAGCGACCCGATGGAATATTTCTTTCAGAACCTGGTCAACGCCTTGCAGTGGGGCAGTTTTTATTCGCTCATCGCCATAGGGTACTCCATGGTTTATGGCGTGCTCTTGCTGTTCAACTTCGCCCACGGCGACATCTTTATGGTCGGCGCCTATATTGGCTTCTTCGTTTCCAGCGGGCTGCTGGCGCTGACGGCAAGCAGGGCGCTGCCGCTGCCCCCCGGAGTAACCCTGGCACTGGTGCTGGTGCTCACGCTGATCATCTCCATGCTGCTAAACTCGCTCGTCGGCATGCTGGTTGAGCGCATCGGCTACCGTCCGCTGCGCGACGCGCCGCGCGCCTCGGCGGCCATCACCGGCCTGATGATCGGCATCATCCTGGAAACCGGCAACCTGATTCTGTTAGGGCCACAGCGCCGCCTGTTCCCGGAGTTAATCCCCAGCCAAACCATCAACATCGCGGGCGTGAACATCACCAACAAGAAGATGCTGATCGTGGGCGTCTCGATCTTGCTCACGCTGGCGTTGCACCAGTTCGTCCGCCGCACCAAATGGGGCATGGCGATGCGCGCCATGGCCTACGATTACGTGGTCGTCCCCCTAATGGGTATCTCGACCAACACCGTGGCGCTGATGACGTTTGGGCTGGGTTCGGCGCTGGCTGCGGCGGCGGGGATTCTCTACGGCACGGCCTACCCGGTGCTGGACCCGAACATGGGCATCTTGTTTGGCTGGAAGGCGTTTGTGGCCGCCATCCTGGGCGGCCGTGGGTCCATCCTGGGCGCGGTCCTGGGTGGCTTTC
>WFTY01000493.1 GCA_015485245.1 Anaerolineales bacterium
ATCAAGGCGATTTACCCTCACCTGCCAAACGCCGAGTGGGTCGCGCTGCGCCTGCTCGATGGCGACGAGAGCATCGCCAAAGCATTCGCCAAAGGCGAACTCGGCGACCTGACATACGGCGAGCTTGACCAGCGTCCGGCACAATTACAGGTTATCGGTAATCAGTAATATGACCTCATTAAACATCACCCCCGAAGATGTCTTGCGCATGGCGCAAAACCTGCGCTGGGAGGTCGGCGAGGACATCCACGAGCACATCACCGAAGCGATCTACACCGAGGCCGCGCGCCTGGCCGACCGCGCCGTGCTGCGCCCCGACAAGGAAGGGCGCTTCGACCTCGATCGCGCCATCGACCGCCTGGTGACCAGCCGCCGTTGGGGATTCCCCATTATGTTGCTGCTGCTCACTCTGGTATTCTGGATCACCATCGCCGGGGCCAATATCCCATCCGACATGCTGGCATCCTTGTTACTGGACACCATCCATCCGTTGCTGAAAAGCTGGGCGGCCAGCCTGGGCATCCCCTGGTGGTTAGACGGCCTGTTGATTGACGGCATGTATCTGGCGACCGCCTGGGTCGTCAGCGTGATGCTGCCCCCGATGGCGATCTTCTTCCCCCTGTTCACCCTATTGGAAGACTTTGGCTACCTGCCACGGGTGGCCTTCAACCTCGATCACATCTTCCAGAAAGTCGGCGCCCACGGCAAACAGGCGCTCACGATGACGATGGGGTTTGGTTGTAACGCCGCCGGGGTTGTCGCCACGCGGGTGATCGACAGCCCACGCGAGCGGCTGATCGCCATTATCACCAACAACTTTTCCCTGTGCAACGGACGTTGGCCCACCCAGATTCTCATCGCCTCGCTGTTCATCGGCGGGCTGGTCCCGGCACACCTGGCAGGGCTGATCTCCGCTGCAGCGGTCATGGGCATCGCCGTCCTCGGCGTCTTGCTTAGTTTCGCCGTCTCCTGGGGGCTTTCTCGCACCATCTTGCGAGGCGAGGCTTCCACGTTCAGCCTGGAATTACCTCCCTATCGCCCGCCGCGCATCTGGCAAACGATCTACACATCCGTCATCGACCGCACCCTGATCGTCCTGTGGCGCGCCGTCACCTACGCCATGCCCGCCGGGGCGGTGATCTGGCTGCTGGCGAACATTCAGATCGGCGGCGACAGCATCGCCGCGCACATCATTCGCCTGCTCGACCCGCTGGGCCTGCTGATCGGCCTGAACGGGGTCATCCTGCTGGCCTACATTGTTGCTATTCCAGCCAATGAAATCGTCATTCCCACCATCCTGATGCTGACTGTGCTGATCACAGGCTTCAATCCCAGCGGCACCGGCGCGGGAGTGATGTTCGAACTGGATTCATACAACGAGATGTTGCGGCTTTTCCAGGCAGGGGGGTGGACTTTGCTCACCGCAGTCAACCTGATGCTCTTCAGCCTGATCCACAACCCCTGCAGCACCACCATCCACACCATTTACAAAGAAACCGGCAGCAAAAAGTGGACGGCGATCGCTACCCTCCTGCCGGTGGGGATGGGATTCCTGGTCACCTTTTTCGTCGCCCAAATCTGGCGTTTGCTCGCCAGTATCTTATAATGCCGGTTGAAGTCCATCCTCTCAGCCGAGGCACCGCGATCATTTGGAGCCACTTCTCATGAGCATCAACATATCCAAACATCACCTCGAAGAGCATCAACACGACCAGTTGTACTATCACGCCCACCACGACCCTCACAAGCTCGGCACCAGCCTGGCGGATGTCATCCTGGGAGGACAGGATGGGCTGGTCAATGTGCTGGGGATCGTCCTCGGGGTGGCGGCGGCCACCCAGGATGCGCATATTGTGCTTGTCGCCGGCCTGGCGGCCACGTTCGCCGAATCCATCTCCATGGCCGCGGTCGCCTATACTACCACGCTGGCGGAAACCGCCCACTACGAGAGCGAACGCGAGCGCGAATATCGCCACGTCCATCTCGTCCCCGCGGTGGAACGGCAGGAAATCCGCGAAATCTACCGCCAGAAAGGTTTCGATGGCGACCTACTCGATCAAATTGTGGACGTCATCACTGCAGACAAAGATGTGTGGGTGGGCGTGATGATGGCTGAAGAACATCAACTCACCCCCACCAGCCGCAAAGACGCCCTCCGCTCGGCGCTGATTGTAGGCGCGGCCGCAGTGGTCGGCTCGCTGATCCCCTTGCTGCCGTTTATGTTTCTCCCTGTCTCTTTTAGTCTGCTTTTTTCCCTGGCGTTCTCAGCAGTCGTGTTGTTCCTGGTGGGCTTCTACAA
>WFTY01000494.1 GCA_015485245.1 Anaerolineales bacterium
GATCGTCCCGGTGGAGGTCAAAGGGCGCAAGGGAGCGACGACGATTTTCGACACCGATGAAACCCCGCGCCGCGACACCTCGCTGGAGGCGTTGGCGAAACTGCGCCCGGCGTTCGTTGAAAACGGCAAAGTGACCGCCGGGAACGCCCCCGGTTTGAACGATGGGGCAGCTGCCCTGGTGGTCTCCAGCCAGGAGTACGCCGAGGCGCGTGGCCTGACGCCGCTGGCGCGCATCGTCGGCTACGGGCAGGCGGCGGTTGAGCCGAAGTATTTGTTCTACGCTCCGGCAAAGGCCATTCCGCTGGTGTTGGAGAAAATTGGCTGGACGCTGGACGATGTGGATTTGATCGAACTCAACGAGGCCTTCGCCGCTCAGGTTCTGGCCGATGGCAAGGCGCTGGCCGACCAGGGTTGGGACTGGGAGAAGGTCAACGTGCATGGCGGGGCAATTGCTCTGGGGCATCCCGTCGGAGCTAGCGGGGCGCGCGTGCTGGTCACGCTCATCCACGCCCTGCGCGACCGCGGCCTGAAGCGCGGCCTGGCGGCGCTGTGCCTGGGTGGGGCGGAGGCGGTGGCTCTCGCAGTAGAAGTGGAGTAGGGAGAGAACGGGTCTGATCTCCCCACTGACCATGCGCGTTGAAATCCGCGCGATGACCATCGCGGACTATGATGATGTCTACGCCCTGTGGCAGGCCTGCGAAGGGGTTGGTCTCAGCGCCGCTGACTCGCGCCAGGGCATCCGCCGCTTTCTGAGCCGTAATCCGGGGTTGAGCCTTGTTGCTGTGGATGACGGTCGGGTGGTGGGTGCTGTGTTGTGCGGACATGATGGGCGGCGGGGATACGTCCATCATCTCGCGGTGGCTGCATCGCATCGCCGCCGCGGTATCGGGCGTGCGCTGGTGGAGCGGCTGCTTTCCACTTTGAGGCAGCAGGGCATTGATAAGTGTCATCTTTTCGTCTTCAAGGATAACCGGGCGGCGATAACGTTCTGGCACAAGGTCGGTTATGCCCGGCGCGTGGAACTGGTGATGATGTCCCATCAGATCGCGAAATGACGGCAGACGGCGGCCCGCCGCGGTCTGTGGTCGTACTGAAGAAACCATGCAGCAAGTATTCGACTACATCATCATAGGCTCCGGCTTCGGCGGTAGTGTCTCCGCCATGCGCCTTGCAGAGAAGGGCTATTCCGTGCTGGTGTTGGAAAAGGGCAAACGCTTCAGCGATGACGACTTTGCCAAGACCAACTGGCAATACTGGAAATACCTGTGGCTGCCCGCTTTGCGCGCCTTCGGCATTTTGCAAATCAGCATTCTCAAGGGGGTGATGGTGCTGCACGGCGCCGGCGTGGGCGGCGGCAGCCTGGGGTACGCCAACGTGCTCGAAGTCCCCTCCGAGGCTACCTTTGCCACCCCTGCCTGGAACAAGCCGTTTGCCTGGGGCGAGGTGCTGGCCCCGCACTACGAGACCGCTCGTCGGATGCTGGGCGTGACCCGCAACCCCCGGCTGTGGCCCGCCGACCGCGTATTGCAGGATATCGCTCGTCAGCGCGGTACCGAGGCGACCTTCCGCCCCACGGACGTGGGAGTGTTCTTTGGCCCGGAAGGGGAAACTGTCCCCGACCCGTACTTCGGCGGCGAAGGGCCGCCACGTACCGGTTGCACCCATTGCGGCGCGTGCATGGTGGGCTGCCGCTACAACGCCAAGAACACGCTGGTGAAGAATTATCTTTACTTCGCGGAAAAATATGGGGCCGAGATTCGCGCGGAGTGCGAGGTGGTGGATGTTCGGCCTCTCGACTTCGCTCGGGGCGAGGACGACGGACGGCAGACCACAGACGACGGGACGCCGTCTGCCGTCCGTCGTCGCCGGTCTCCGTTGTACGAAGTAGCCTACTGCCGCTCGACCGCCTGCCCGTTCAGGCCGATGAAGCGTATCCGGGCGCGCAACGTGATTTTCTCCGCGGGCGTGATGGGCACGATGCGCCTGCTGTTGCGTCTGCGCGATCAGACGCGCTCCCTGCCGGCGCTTTCCCCGCGCCTGGGCGAGCGGGTGCGCACCAATTCCGAAGCGTTGTTGGGGGCGATTGCCCGCACGAAAGAAGTGGATTTCTCTCAGGGAATCGCCATCACCTCCATCTTCAACGCCGATGAGGTCACCCGCATCGAGCCGGTGCGCTATCCCGCTGGCTCCGACCTGATGCGCTATATCAGTGCGCCGCTGATTTCCCAGGGCGATGGCGTTCCGCTGCGAGTGGTGAAATCGCTTCTGTGGTTGCTTTGCCATCCTTTGGATTTTCTGCGTACCCATGTGTTGCCCGGGTGGGCGCGGCGTGCCACCATTCTATTGATGATGCAGCACGTGGACAACCGCCTGCGTTTCCGCCTCGGACGCAGCGTGTACACCTTGTTCCGCTGCGGGCTGGTGGCCGAGCCGGATAGCGAGCGGACGGTGGCGGCGCGCGTGGATGTTGGCCATGACATCACGCGCGACTTCGCCCGGAAGATCAACGGTGTCCCGATGGGATCGTTGGGGGAAAACCTGCTCAACCTGCCGACTACGGCGCACATCCTCGGGGGAGCGCCGCTGGGGAAAGATGCCTCTGAAGGCGTGGTGGATGAACGTTTTCAGGTTCACAATTACCCCGGCCTGTACATTGTAGATGGCAGCGTGATGCCCGCCAACCCTGGCGTCAACCCCAGCCTGACTATCACCGCACTGGCGGAGTATGCCATGAGTCAGATTCCGCCCAAGGCTGATCGCCGTCCCAGCGCATGATTCGTAAAGGGATACGGAGAATCCCGGCCAGACGGGCGATGCGCCGGAAATAGCGCGGCAACGCTTCGGTCGGGATCACACGAAAGCCGAAGCGGGTGTAGAAATCCTCCAAAACCGCGCGGCATGTCAGGTAAATGGGCGGGGCGTTGTGTTGTAACAGGTGCTCGATCAGGGAGCGCGCCACCCCGCGCTGACGCCAGGTCGGGGTCACCACGACGGAAGCCAGCTCGCGCGAGCCATCAGCGTGGGGTTTGATCTGCGCGCAACCGATTACCTCTCCCTCGGTGGAGACGGCAACCAGAAAGCGTTCCCAGCGCAGACCGGTGGGGTTGATGCGCCCCTGGCGCACAAGCTGGCGGATGCGAGCCTGCTCGCTGGCGCGTGCCGGCCGAAGGTTGAACGTGTCGTTGTTCATGGTGATGAATGATAGCATGAAGCCATGCTATAATCACCTGCGCTGATCACAACCCCTATACAACGTAATAGAATTCAGGAGGCGCATTATGGCAGGCGAAGGCCCAACTCTGCAATTGTCGGAAGAGCATGAGATGATTCGCGCCGCGGCGCGGGATTTTGCCCAAAAAGAGATCGCCCCCATTGCGGCGGAATTCGATGAAAGCGGCGAATTCCCCTCGGAGACGATCAAGAAAATGGGGGCGATGGGCTTCATGGGGATCGAGATCCCGGAGGAATACGGTGGAGCGGGGATGGACACACTGGCATATGTGCTCGCCATGGAAGAGATCGCCAAGGTAGACGCCTCCCACTCAGTGATTATGTCGGTGAACAACTCGCTGTTCAACTACGGTATCCTTCAGTTTGGTACCGAGG
>WFTY01000495.1 GCA_015485245.1 Anaerolineales bacterium
TATCTACATCCTCTTCGCCCGCCGCCTGGGGATCTACATCGCCGGGTACTTCTCTTCCGCCGATGAAATGCACCCCCTGGCGCACGAGTATTCCAACGCCCACGAGATGTTCGTACTCAACATCGACAACGTGGAAATGGCCGATGAGTTTACCTACTCCACGCTGGCGCACGAGTTCCAACACATGATCCACTGGAACCTGGATCGCAACGAGACATCCTGGCTCAACGAGGGGTTCGCCGAACTGGCGCAGCTGCTCAACGGCTTCCCCATCGGCGGCACGGTGCAGGAATACGCCAGTCAACCAGATACCCAGCTCAACACCTGGTCGGGCGATGAGGACGAGAACTTCCGCCATTACGGTTCGGCCTTTCTCTTCACCGCTTACCTGCTCGACCGCCTGGGGAAAGAGGCCACTCAGGCGCTGGCCGCGCACCCGGAAAACGGCATGGTCAGCGTGGATTTGATGCTGGAGGAGATCGGCGCGACCGACCCGTTGACCGGCGAGCCGCTCACCGCTGACGACCTGGTGCTGGACTGGGCGATCACCAACTTCATCCGGGATGAAAACGTCAGCGACGGGCGATACGCTTATTACACGTTCAAGGAAAGCTTCCAAACCAAGCAAACCGAGGTCATCCGCTCCTGCGATTCCGCCCCCCAGGAGTACGACGTCCATCAATACGGCGTGGATTACATTCGCGTGCTCTGCCCCGGCAACTACATACTGCGCTTTGATGGCGCCGAGCAGGTAAAAGTCATCCCCGCCGACCCGAATTCCGGCGAGTATGCCTTCTGGTCGAACAAGGGCGATTCTTCGGATATGACGCTGACGCGCACGTTTGACTTCACCGACGCGGAAGGCCCCCTGACCCTGACCTACTGGATGTGGTACGACATCGAGAAGGACTACGACTATCTCTACCTGGAAGCTTCGGTGGACGGCGAGAACTGGGAAATCCTGCAAACCCCATCGGGCACCGACCGCGACCCCAACGGGAACAGTTACGGCTGGGGGTATACCGGCAAAACCCGCGGATCGGGATGGGTGCAGGAGAGCGTGGATATCTCGCAATTCGCCGGGAAGCAGGTTCAACTGCGCTTTGAATACATCACCGACGCCGCGCTCCATGGGGAAGGGATGTACCTGGACGACGTTGAAATCCCCGAGATCGGTTACGCTACCGACTTTGAGAACGACGACGGCGGCTGGGTCGCCGACGGCTGGGTGCGCATTAAAAACATCCTGCCGCAGACTTTCCGCCTGGCGCTGATTACCGTGGAAGGGGATAACACCAGCGTGGAATACATCCCGGTGGGTGTGAACAACATCGCCGAAATCCCGCTTGAAATCCCCGAAGAAGGCAAGTCGGTCATCCTGGTGGTGCTGGGTACCACCCGCTTCACCCGCGAGCTGGCACCCTATACACTCGCTTTCATCACACAATAAACTACCCCCCCAAAAAAAACAGGCCGCCAGAGTACCCTCTGGCGGCCTGGCGTTTAACCGAGGTCATCAAGGGCAGGTAAACTCTTTGACTTTGTGGAAGCGGGCGTACAAATTCCCTGTGTACGTGCTGCCGCAACCATAGAGGGTGTAACTGTAATACCCCATCGGGATGGTGTATTCTTTGGACTCGCCGCTGTTGAAACGGAAGACATACACGCTCGGCCCTTCGAGGATGAGCAACATATAGCGCCCGGTTTTGTTCTTGAAGGTGACGTCCACCAGGTTGAGCATTTTGCCAGCATCCACGGTGTTGAGGGGTTCGCCGGTGTGCGCCTTCAATCCGCAGGCGGGGACGTCAATCGTCTTTTGTGTGGTCAGGTCCAGCTCGCCCTTCACAAACGTACCGCAGGAATACAGTGTGTAATCATATACCCCGCGCTTGGGTGTGTAAATCCGCGTTGTGCCCACAGGGACATGCAGGTAATAATAAGCCGGCCCGTTGAGCAACAGCCAGATATCCCCATCGCCATCGTTGTTAATTGTCAGGCGGACAACGTCTTCCGCCGCCGCCACCGTCCGCTGGGGGAGCACCGCTCCTGCAACCAGGGCAAGCAAGGCGAGGCCGAGCACAAACCCGCGTAAAGCCAGTTTTTTCTTCATGGTTTCAATCTCCTTAGCCATTTATTCCAGCCCATCACAACCACTTTGCCAGGGGTTATGATGCGGCTATCGTAGTTCAAAGACCTCCGACTGTCAAGATAGTTCGCTGGTCGGCAGGTGGGGCATCGCCGGGCCAGGGACGCCAAGATGCTCCGCCAGAGCAGCGCGCAAAGCCGTGCGGTCATCCCAGGGGTATTCCGTCTCGCCAAAGCACATGGACTGTTCGTGCCCCTTGCCGCATACGATGACCACATCGCCCGGCTGCGCCAGACGGAGCGCCAGGCGGATCGCCGTGCCGCGATCTGGCTGGCGAAAATAGCTTTCTCCCTCCACCGCGCCGCGCGCCTCGGCTCCCGCAGCCATCTCAGCCAGGATGTCCTCCAGGGATTCCGTGCGGGGGTCTTCGGCCGTCAACACGGTGATATCCGCCAACTCCGCAGACACCTCCGCCATCATGCGCCGCTTGGCGCGGTCACGCAGCCCCGCCGAGCCAAACACGGCGATCACCCGCCCGCCGGTCAGACCACGGGAGGTCTCCAGGGCGCGCCGCAGGGCATTGGGCGTGTGAGCAAAATCCACAATCGCAGTGAACGGCTGGCCGAGGTCAATCACCTCCATCCTGCCAGGGATGCCTGGCAGCGCAGCAATCCCCTTCGCAGCGACCTGCGGGTCCACCCCCAGCCCCGCAATCGTGGCGGTCAGCGCGGCGAGGGCATTGGAAACGTTGTATTCCCCCAACA
>WFTY01000496.1 GCA_015485245.1 Anaerolineales bacterium
CCAATACGCCGGTGTTCAGGTCCACAGCCGCCATGCCAGCCAACTCACGCCCGCGGCTGGTGGTAGGAAAGAGGATAGCCTGCGGCGGGTTTTCGGCGGCCAGTTTCGCCAGCAACGCCACATACGCCTCGGCGCGGTAATCCGCCAGGGTGGCATCATCAGCCAGCAACACCGTATCCGCACCGTACTGGATCGCCTGTTGCGCCACGGCTTCCACACCCTCGCCAAAGACCAGCGCCGTCACGCCGCCGCCCAGTTCATTTGCCAGCGTACGCGCCGCGCCGACCGCCTCCCAGGAGGCAGCCACCGCCTGACCCTTAAAGTGATCAATGTAAACCCAGATGTCCTTTGCCATCACAGCACCTTCTCCGCGATCAGTTTATCGGCCAGTTTTTCTGCGATTTCTTGCGGGGAAGCCCCGTCAATAATCTCAGTGGTCACCTCGCGCTTGGGCGGGTTGAGCAGGGTCGGCCAGGCAACAGAGGCCTGCGGCGCTTCAATACCCAATTCACCCAGCCCCCAAACGGGGATTTGTGCGCGCGCGGCTTTGCGAATACCCATGAAAGAAGGGTAACGCGGCTCGCCGATATCTTTCGTCACGCTGACAACCGCGGGGAGCGGGGCTTTCACCACCTGCCGCCCCTCTTCCATATCGCGCTCCACCTGAATGCTGTCGCCGTCCACTTCAGCGATGGAGGCCGCCTGAATCAGAGCGGGCCAGCCCATCACACGCGCCACCTGAGCGGGCAGCATACCGGTATCGCTATCCACCGCCTGGCGGCCGAAGAACGCCAGATCAACATCGCCAATGCGAGCGATGGCCGCGGCCAGCACGCGCGCGGCGGCGACGTTATCCGCTGCCGCCAGCGCCGGGTCGGAGATCAATATCGCCTCATTGCACCCCATTGCCAGAGCATGCTTGAGCGCTTCCGTCTCGCCCTCGTTCCCCAGAGAGAGGGCGACGACATCCCTCCCCTGCGCCTGAGCCAGTTGCAACGCCGCTTCAACGGCGTATTCATCCCAGGGATTAATCACCAATGGCGCATCTCCCCAGGAGACCTGCCCATTCTCCACCACCACCTGAGCAGCAGTGTCGGGCACCTGTTTGACGCAAACGACAATCTTCAAAATGGACCTCCTGCGCGTTGAAATTTTTTCCAGAAAGGTGGACTGCGCATTGCCGCCTCTCCGGGTGATTCCCACTCCGTAATTACGCTTCCTCCAGCCACTCCGTTTCGTCGTATGGCGGCATCTCACAGCGCAAGGGCTTGTCCTTGCGCTGGCCCAGCGCGTAGCTGGCCTGGATCAACTGTTGAATTTCGTTGCTGCCTTCGTAAATCACCGCCCCACGGGCGTTGCGCATATAACGCTCCACGTCGTACTCATCGCTAAAGCCATAAGCACCATGGATCTGAATAGCCTCGTTGGCGGCGGTAAACGAGCGCTCGGTGGCGAACCACTTGGCCGCCGAGGTCTCGCGCGTGTTGCGCATGCCCTGATTTTTGTACCAGCCGGCTTTAAGGTACAACAGCCGGGCGATCTCATAATCCACCGTCATGCGGGCGATCTTGGCCTGGATGAGCTGGTGCTCGCCAATCGGCTTGCCAAAGGTACGGCGCTCGTTGGCGTAAGCCACGCTGGCCTCCAGCGCGGCGCGGATCAGGCCGGTGGCCCCGGCGGCCACGGTGTAGCGCCCGTTATCAAAGGCCGACATGGTGATTTTGAATCCCTCGCCCTCTTCACCCAGCATATTCGCCGCGGGGACGCGCACATCCTGAAAACTGATCCACCCCGTCGAACCGGCGCGCACCCCCAGCTTGCCGTGGATATCGCCCACGGTCACGCCCGGGCTGTGCAAATCGACAATAAAGCTGGTCAAACCCTGGGAGGGTTTCTCGGTATCGAACAGCGTGCGCACGGTGACCATGGCGTAATCCGCCTTGGTAGCCAGCGAAATCCACATCTTCTCGCCATTGAGGATGAAATCCTCGCCATCGCGCCTGCCCGTCGCCTGGATATGGGCAAAATCGGAGCCTGCCCCCGGCTCAGTGAAAGCCCCCGCGCCGATCTTCTCGCCGCGCGCCAGCGGAACGAGGAGCCTGCGCTTCTGCTCCTCCGTACCCCACTGCAACAGCGTCATCGAACACAAACCGGTATGCACCGACATCACCACCCGTAAGGTGGTATCCACGGCCTCCAGCTCTTCGCAGGCCAGCCCCAGGGAGATATAATCCATCCCCTGACCACCATACTTCACCGGGATGCAGATGCCCAAAATCCCCAGCTCGGCCATCCGCGGCAACACAAAATCGGCCATCTCCTGCTTGCGATCCGCTTCCTTAATGATCGGAGCGACTTCCTTCTGCGCGAAATCACGCACCATCTTCTGCACCATGCGGTGCTCTTCCGTCAAAGCAAAATCCATGCGTAGCTCTCCTGGGCAAAAGTTCGATTTGGCGCAATTATAATCTATCCCAGCCAACCTGAACTATAATGAATGTTATGGATTCAGATAGATGGATGACCTTTCTCCCGCGCACATTGGCGCTTTGTGCGGCGATTCTGCTCCTGGGGATCGCGCCGCGCCCCCACGAACTGGCACAAGAGTTTGAGCGGGTGCGGCGCGCTCAGGAATTCAACAGCCCCCTGGCCGCCGCCCGTCAGCTCGCCGACCTGGCGGCTCAGGTCCCCTGGCGCGGCGATTTGTGGGAGCAGGCGGCGCGCGCCGCCTTGCAAGGCGGCGATCGCGAGACGGCGATCGCGTACTTTGGAGCCGCTCCCGCTCTCTCGCGCAACGGACAGCTCGCCCTGGGGGAGACCTACGCGCAAAACGGGCAGCTTGAAGACGCCATCCGCATCTGGCAGCCCCTCGCCGACGATCCCGCCTTGGCCACGCAACTGCTCCCTCGCCTGGCCGAGGCCTACCTCGAGTTGGGCGATTACGATAACGCCATTCGCTCGTTGCAAGCGCTGGCCTCCCGCCAACCCCAACCCGATACCGATTACAAATTAGGCTTGCTGCTGGCGGCCTCCAACCCTGGAGCCGCTCCGCCCTATCTGCTGCGCGCCGCAGAGACGGATCCCACCCTGGCACCATCGGCCAACGCCCTGGTTGATGCCATCCAGCGCACCCTGGGCTACGATGCGCCCGCTTACACACTCGTCGAAGTCGGGCGCACGCTGGCCTCGCAAAACCATTGGGATCTCGCCGGACGCGCTTTTTACCAGGCTGCCTCTCTGCGCCCGGATTACGCCGAAGCCTGGGCTTACCTGGGCGAAGCCTATCAGCAACTCCAGCCGCCGGATGAGAAAGCTGCACAAAAA
>WFTY01000497.1 GCA_015485245.1 Anaerolineales bacterium
CCTGGCGATCTACCTGGGGTTCACCAGCCTGATCTCCGCCGGGGTGGGGTTTCTCTCCCACCGCTTTGGCTGGTGGCGGCGGCTGCCGCGCCTGCGTTACGCCCTGGCGCTGGGATACCTGCTTGCCGGGGGGTTGACCCTGCTCAATGTCTGGGTGACGGCGCGGTTGATGTTCATCAACCAGCATGATTTCGCCCTGGGGAGTTTGTTGTTGATCTTCGCGGGCGGCATCTCGGTGGCGTTTGGGTTTTTCATCTCCAGCGCGATCACCCAGGCGGTGGACGACTTGGTGGAGAGCGCCCGCCGCATCAGTCAGGGCGATCTCTCGGTGCGCGTGTCTGTAGAAGGGCATGATGAGATCGCCCAGCTTTCACAGGCCTTCAACGAGATGGCCGCCCGCCTGGAACAGGCCGCCGCGGCCGAGAAGTCGCTGGAGACGGCCCGCCGCAACCTGGTGGCCTGGGCCTCACATGACCTGCGCACCCCGCTCACCTCGCTGCGGGTGATGATCTCCGCGCTGGCCGATGGCGTGGTGGATGACGCCGAGACCGTAGCCCGTTATCTGCGGCAGAGCCAAAACGAGATCGCTCGCATGAGCCGGCTGATTGACGACCTGTTTGAACTGGCACAACTGGATGCCGGTTACCAGGGGCTGGCGTTCGAGTGGGTCAGCCTGGCGGATCTGGTTTCGGATACGCTGGAGAGCTTTGCCGCCCGCGCTGATGAACGTCAGATCACCCTGAATGGGGAGGTGACGGCGGATGTGGACCCGGTTTGGGCTGCGCCCGATAAACTCAGCCGTATTCTGGATAATCTGGTGAGCAACGCGCTGCGCTATACCCCTGCGGGCGGCTCTATCCGCTTGCAGGCTCACGTTCAAGATGGGGTCATCATGGTGTCGGTGCGGGATGACGGCGTCGGCATCGCGCCCGAAGACCTGCCCCATGTTTTCGACCGCTTCTACCGCGGCGAGAAAAGCCGCGCCCGCAGTGATGGCGAGAGCGGGGGCGTGGGCCTGGGATTGGCGATCGTCAAAGGGCTGGTAGAGGCCCATGGCGGGCGCATCTGGGTGGAGAGCGCTCCTCAGCAAGGGGCGATGTTTTGCTTCACCCTGCCGCGCCGTTTGGTTACTGGTTCTTAATTGTCAACAAAGGAGTTATTGTGATGAAGAAAATTCTTCCCTCTGAGATCACCCCGGAGCATGTTTACCTCTCCCGGCGGGAGTTCCTCAAGAGCATGGGGGTGCTGGGGGCCAGCGCCGCGCTGTTGGCGGCCTGCGGCGTCTCCCCCGCAGCAGAAAACGTAACTACGGTGGCCGGGCCTACGCCGTTACCCCCCTCGTCCAACACCGATGAGCTTGGTGATCCGCTCAACTCGTATGCGGAGATCACCAACTACAACAATTACTATGAGTTCACGGTCGATAAGGAGCGCGTCGCCAAGCTGGCGGAGGGTTACCCGACCTCGCCGTGGGAAGTCAAAGTGGGCGGGCTGGTGAACAACCCCAAAACCTACTCTCTGGATGACCTGCGCAAGTTCGAGATCGAAGAGCGCATCTACCGCTTGCGCTGCGTGGAGGCCTGGTCGATGGTCATTCCCTGGATGGGCTTCCCGTTGAGTAAACTGCTCGCTGAGGTGGAGCCGAAGGCCGGGGCCAAATATGTGCGTTTTGAAACCATTTACGATCCGGAAGGGATGCCGGGTATCAAGAAGAATCCCTGGTATCAATGGCCGTACATTGAAGGGCTGCGCCTGGATGAAGCCATGCACGATCTCACCATCCTGGCCACCGGTCTTTATGGCAAAGACCTGCCCCCGCAGAACGGCGCGCCGGTGCGCCTGGTCGTCCCCTGGAAGTACGGTTTTAAGAGCATTAAATCCATCGTCAGGATCGACCTGGTTGAGGAAATGCCGACTTCGCTGTGGATGGCTGCCGCGCCCAATGAATACGGCTTTTATGCCAACGTCAACCCGAATGTGGATCACCCGCGCTGGTCGCAGGCCACGGAGCGCCGCATCGGCGAACTGGGCCGCCGGCCGACCTTGATGTTCAACGGCTATGAGGACGAGGTCGCCCATCTCTACGCGGGCATGGATCTGAGCGTCAATTTTTAGTGTGGAAACTTCGAGTTAACATGAATCACGCACAACGCAACCGCATTTTGCTTATCCTGGCGCACATCGGCGCGCTGTTGCCGCTGGCGCGCATGCTGGCTGACGTGTTTAGCGGCAACTACGGCCCCGATCCGATCCGTGAATTCACGTTGCGTACCGGGCGGACGGCGCTCACTTTGCTGCTGTTTTCGCTGGCCTGCACGCCGGTCAGCCGCCTGAGCGGCTTCAAGCCGATCCTCAAACTGCGCCGTCCCTGGGGATTGTATAGCTTTTTCTATGCGGCTGTGCACTTTGCTATTTTTATTGGGGTGGATTACTTCTTTGACTTTGCCCTCATCCAAGATGCGCTGTTGGAGAAGCGTTACGCCATCGTCGGCTTACTGACGTTTTCTATTCTGGCTGTTCTGGCGATCACCTCTACCCAGGGCTGGAAGCGCCGCTTGAAGAAGAACTGGAAGCGCCTGCACCGCCTGGCCTACGCCGCCGGGATTCTGGCGATTGTGCACTTTGTCTGGCTGGTTAAGCCGGGGGTGGTGCGCCCGTGGTATTACGCCGCGGTGCTTGTCATCCTCTTGCTTTTGCGCCTCTTTCCTGGGGGGCGCGGGCGCAGAAGGCTCGCTGTGCCGCGAGGCGGGGCACGCCAGGCGCGGCTGCCTGATCCGCTTGTGGATAAATGACACTCGATTTGTGTTCCTTTTGACCCGCCAGTTCGAATGTGGCGGCGTGGTATAATCGCGCCGCGATTTGTTCAGCAAAAATAGTGAACATTTCTGTTCTGCGAACCGGTTATTCTCAAGTTATCAGGGAGCTGCAAATTTATGAAACTGCATGAATATCAATCGAAACTCATTTTTGCAGAGTATGGCGTCCCGATCCCGCAAGGGCGAGTGGCGGCTACCGCAGTAGAGGCGAGACAGATTGCCGAAGAACTGGGTGGCCGCGTTGTCGTTAAATCACAAGTTCTGGTTGGCGGGCGCGGCAAAGCAGGCGGCATTCGTCTGGCGAAAAGCCCCGATGAAGCGGAGGAGCTGGCAACTCAGATTCTGAGCATGGAGATTAAAGGGCTGCCCGTGCGCAAAGTGCTCATCGATGAGGCGGCCAACATCGAGCAGGAGATCTACCTGGGCATTACTAACGACCGTGCCGCGCGTCGTCCGGTGATGATGGCTTCCTCCGAAGGCGGCGTGGATATCGAAGAAGTCGCCCGCACGATGCCGGAGAAGATCATCAAGGTGCACATTGATCCCTTGCTGGGGTTACAGGGCTACCAGGCGCGTGACCTGGCCGCCGGAATTGACCTGCCTCGCGAACACTGGCGCGCGTTTGGGAAGATTGCCATGGGGTTGTGGCGGGCTTATTTGAAGAGCGATGCCAACCTGGCTGAGATCAACCCGCTGGTGATTACCGCCGAGGGATCGCTGATCGCGGTGGACGGCAAGATGGTGCTGGACGATAACGCCCTCTTTCGCCATCCCGACCTGGCTGAGATGCGCGACCTGGACGCTGTCTCTTATACACATC
>WFTY01000498.1 GCA_015485245.1 Anaerolineales bacterium
GGTGTCGGCGATCGCCTTGTCGATGGCGTTGCCCAGGTCAACGGCCTGAGGTTTGAGATGCTGTTCCTGGCCGTCGAGCACCGTGAAGTGAATGAGGTCGTCCAGCAAGAGCTGCATGCGCTCGATGGAGGCGCGAATACGCTCGAGGAATTTGCGCTGCAAGGCGCCCAGGATGCCCACCGATTCGCCGAGTAGCAAATCGGTGTAACCAAGAATTGAAGAGAGAGGTTGCCGCAGGTCCTGGGCGATGGAAGCTAACATTTCCGTGCGTTCGCTATTCGAGATTTCCTGAGTGGCAGCAGCGCTGCTTTGGGCGTCCGTCTGTTGTCCCGCGAGGAGGAGTTGCTTTTTCAGGTGTGCGATCTCTTCCCGCGCCTGTTGAAGTTCTATCTTAAGCTGGCCCGAGGTGGTCAGCCCGTGGGTATCGGCTTCGGCGATCAGGCTTTCGACCATCTCGCCGAGGCGTCGGTTTTCCACTTGCAGGCGGGCCAGCGTGTCCTGGGCTTTCTGGTATTCCTGTTGCGGGGCTGCCGCTGCGGAGGCCGAGGCGTCGCTGGTCGCTGTGTCGCTGGCGGCGCGCTGGGTCAGGGCGGCCTTTAATTGAGCGTTTTCTGCTTGAAGTTCCTCGAGGCGGACGTCCAGTGCGGCCAGCCGACTACGGGCCTCTTCCAGTTCGTTTTGCGCCGCTTCCAGCTCGCGCTGCTGGGCGGCTTCCTCTTTGGTTTGGTGCAAGATTGGGGCCAGCTGTGAGGTGATTTCTTCGAGGCGAAGCTGGTCTTCGCGGTTCCAGCGGTGATTGGAGTAGGGTGAGAGCAGGATGATTCCCAGCGACGCTTCGCCATCTGGATTGGGGATAAAGCTGGCCAGCAAGTGGCCGGTGTTCCCCAACTGGAAGAGCGTTTCAAGGGTGACCAGGTCTTGTGATGTGCTACTGGCGGGCAATCGCAGGGAACGGTTCTTGCTCAGCGCGGCGGCCAATAAGGGCAACTGCGCTTCGCTTAACGTGTTGGCGGGGATGTGCTCCTGACGGATCAGGTCGTAGCCACAGTGGATCAGGAAGTGTCTCTCGGTAAGCGAATAATCGATAAGCAGACAGATGTCGGCGAGCATGGTTTCGGCGACAAGGCGGGTGATCGCCTGACAGCGCCTGGGCAACGTTTCGGCCTGGGCGATGGCCAGGGCGGCTGTGATTTGTTCCAGGCTGCGACGCGGTTCCCGGGGCTGTGCCGATGATGTGGGCTGAGGGGCGGGTGCAGTTGCCGCAGGCGCAGGGGCGGGTGTGAGGGCAAAACGCCGCGGCAGGGTGAGCAGCAAGGGATAGGCAGCCAGTTGGGCCAGGCGCACGAAACCGGCGAAGTCGCTATCGGCATTGGGCGTCGTCAGGTGTAGGAGATGTCCCAGGGTGAGCAGCAATAACATCGCCAGCCCGTAGCTCCAGCTGTTGGGTTTGCGGATGACCAGATACAGTGTGCCGGGGAGCAGCAACAAAAGGGCGTAGATTTCCCAGACCGTGTTCATCCAGCTGGCGTTGAAGGATGCTTCGTTGTAATGGCCCAACCACCAGATCAGGCTGAGGCCCAGGATCGGCAGGGTGAGCAGCGCCAGCAGGCCACTGGCGGCGTCCCCCAGGCGCGTGGGTTCAGGAAAAATCCATAACCACAGGATAATGACCAGGCTGAGGGTGTTGAGGGCGCGGTCAGCTACGGGGAGCAGGATATGTGGGTTGGCCATCCCTTGCTGGATCATCCCGGCGAGGAGGAAAAAGACCACGCGCAGGGCCAGCAACAGACTCAGGCCGAGTACCATGCGCTTGCCCTGAGGATATTCCTGATCGCGCCACAGGGTCAGCGCGGCCTGCAACGCGCCCGCCAGGGCGAACGCCAGTCCGAGGTGGTAGACTAAATTCCCGGGGAAGGTGGTGAGTGCGCTTAGCGCTTGTTGGATGGTTTGGGTCATGGTTGTTGCACTCCCTGGTGAAAATTATAGCACGAGAGCGCGACAAGGGGACGAGGCCCACCCGCCGCGAATTTGTTGACAAATGTGCGAAAGCGAGTAAAATAGCGCCAGTTAGCCGAAGTGGCGGAATAGGCAGACGCGCTACGTTCAGGGCGTAGTTCCCGTTACGGGAGTGTGGGTTCGAGTCCCGCCTTCGGCATACCAGCTCCTGGGTCTGTCCAGGAGCTTTTTGTTTCCTGCGTCGTGGGGCGGTGCAGCTGGTGGGCGAGTCCTTGTCTCTTGCGGGAGGGCGCGGTAAGATGGAAACATGGAAAAGTTACTTGGAAGCGGGCGAGTGCTGATTGTCATCCTCGGTGTGTTGCTTTTTGTGCTGGTGGTGTTGGGGTTCAATCAGCGCATTGCCGCCATGCGGGAGCTGGGCGCGGAGGCCGAGCGACTGGCGACGGAGCAGGCGCATTTGCAACACACGCAGGCAGCGCTACAAACGCAAATCGCCGTCGCGACGTCGGATGCCCTGGTGGAAAAATGGGCTTATGAAGAGGAGCGCATGGTGCGCGATGGCACGGGGGATCGCTTGATTATTCCCCTGCCGATGACCACCGTCACGCCGGAAGCAACGCAGGAGGTTGTGGATATCCAGCGCGCTCGGGTGCCCAACTGGCAGGTGTGGCTGGCGCTGTTC
>WFTY01000499.1 GCA_015485245.1 Anaerolineales bacterium
CACCGCGGGGGGCTGCCCCTGCGCTTTGAGCACAGCGATATCCGAGAACGGGTCAGCGCCGACGATTTCCGCGGGTAATTCGGTGCCGTCCGCCAGGATGACCACGATTTTCGATGTACCTTCGACGACGTGGTTGTTGGTGATCGCGTAGCCGTCGGCGGAAATGAACACCCCGCTGCCGCTGACCGGCTGGTCGGGCGTGCGCCCGAAGAAAGACGGCTGCCCGGGGATGATCCCCACGACGGTGACCACCGCCGGGCCGACTTTCTCCACCGCCTGTGTGATGGCGGTGTCGATTTCGGTGGTGATGATCTGTTGGGCAATTGGTTCGGCGCTTGTCGAGGCGGGGAGGCCCGCAGCGGGTTGCCCCTGGCGCATGGCGGTATAGACCGCCACCCCGCCGGCCACTGCCCCGGCGAGGGCGGATGCGCCTGCTGCGATGACGACAAACAAGGTAAAGAGGACGCGCTTCCAGGCCATCGTGGTTTCCTTGTTGTATCTTTTGTAACCGAGGATGTTTTATTTGTCAGCGCCGCCGGCCACCCAGCCCGGCGACCAGCGAGGCCCAGTAGAGCAGTTGCAGCACGGCGGTGAACAGCGCAGCCACGTACGTCAGCGCGGCGGCGTTGAGCACCGCGTTGACGCCGCGTTGTTCCTCTGCGGTGCGGATGAGCCCGGCTTGAGTGAGCAGGGCTTTGGCCCGCCGGGAAGCGTTGAGCTCCACCGGCAGCGTGACCAGGGCGAACAGGGCGCCGCCGCTGAAGACGAACACGCCCAGCCAGGCCAGGTTCGTCAGCCGCAGGAACAGGCCGAGCATAATCAGAATCCAGCCCAGGTAGGAGCCGAAGTTGACCGCCGGGACAAGCATTGAGCGGAGTTTCAGCGGGGCGTAGGCTTCTTTATCTTGCAGGGCGTGACCGAGCTCGTGCGCGGCGACAGCCAGAGAGGCTACGGATGCGCCCTGATAGACGCTCGGTGAGAGGCGCAGCACTTTGCTGCGCGGATCGTAGTGGTCGCTCAAGCGCCCGCTCACCGGTTGGATTTCAATGTTGTACACCCCGGCGAAGCGGGCCAGTCGGGCGGCAGCTTCCGCCCCGCTGATGCCGCTGCTTGCGGGCACGCGGCCCCATTTGCTATAAGCCGAGTTGACGTAGAGTTGCGCCAGCATGGTGAGGATGAGCGCCGGCGCCATGAAGAGCAGGTAGTACGGGTTGAAGAAAAACATCCTGCACCTCCCTGAAATGTGTTATTGGTTAATCCTGTCGAGTAGAACTTCAATGGCCAGGTCCAGTTGTGGATCAACGCCGTTCTGGATGTCTTCGGCGCTGAGGATCACGATCTGGTCTTCGGGCAGGCCGAAGGACTCGATATCGAAACCGTTGTCCAGTGCTTCCTGGCTGATGACGGCCAGCGCGTAATCCGGCGTCAGGCCGATCTCGTGGATCAGGCGCTCCTTGGGGGTCAGCCAGCGGGCGATGGTGACGCGCACCGCACCTTGATTGTTGCTCAGGGGAATCCAGTTTTGCACCGAGCCTTTGCCGAAAGTGGTGGTGCCTACCAGCGGCGCGCGCCCGTAATCCTGGATCGCGCCAGCGACGATCTCCGAGGCTGAGGCCGTGCCCTCGTTGACCAGCACAACCAGCGGGATTTCGGTAGCGATGCCCTGGCCGTCGGCGTAGTACGTGTCGCGCTCGCCATTGCCGTAATCTTCGTACATGATCACGCCGTCCTGGATAAATTCCGAGGCCACCTCGATCGCGCTGTTGAGGTAACCGCCGCCGTTGTTGCGCAGGTCGAAGATGATGCCTGTTGGTTGCTGCTCCAGTAGTTTTTCAAGGGCCTTGCGCAGCTCGTCGCGGCTGTCGTCGCCAAAGGTCAGCAGCTTGATATAGCCAACCTGGTTGTCCAGCATGCGGGATTCCACGCTGGGGATGGTGATGCGGGCGCGCGTGATTTTAACGTCGAAAGGCTCAGGGACGCCTGCACGCCGGATGGTGAGCACGACGTCTGACCCTGCGGGGCCAAGCACCTTGCGGATGACCAGGTTGCCGTCGATGCCGGTCATGTCCTCCCCATCCACCGCAATGATCTCGTCTCCTGGGAGCAGGCCTGCTTCCTCCGCCGGCGACCCATCCATGGGGCTGACGATGGTCAGGTATTCGCGGTTGGGGTCCACCCAGGCGCCGATGCCTTCGTAGGTGCCATCCAGCGGGATGTTGGCTTGTGTGAACTGGTCGGGATCCATATACGATGTGTGCGGGTCGCCCAGCGATTCCAGCATGCCGCGGATCGCGCCATAAACCAGGGCCTGATCGTCCGGTTCGTGGGCGTAGACCCAGGTTTTCCAGAAGGGTGTGAAGAGCTCCTCCAGCTCTGGCGGCGTGCCGGTTTCTTCGCTGCTGGGGATGCTCAACGTCTCAAACGTGGTTTGCTGGGTGTACTGAAAGGCTTCCAGCATGCCTTTGGCTGCGCCTTCCATCATCGCTTCGTCGTCTACTGGTTGATCGACATACTGTTCGTGGACGATATCCCACGCCTCCCAGAATGGAGTGAACAACTGGCTCAGGTCCTCCCCGGAGCGCGCTGGGATGCTGCCGTCGAGGGAAGGATGTCCTTCTGGAAGTCCCTCCGGGGGCTGATTGGCGGCGCTTTCGCTGTTCGCGGGAAGCTGGAGGCCCATCTGGGGGAGAAGTTGGGCGGCCAGCTG
>WFTY01000500.1 GCA_015485245.1 Anaerolineales bacterium
TAAGTGGATTGAGGACCGCCGCGAGAACTTCTACGCCACCACGCAGGAGCGCGCCCAGATTCATGATGTCGAGATCGCCCTCTCGAAGGATGGGCGCATCCTCGGTTTGAAGGATGACTTTCTGCACGATACCGGCGCGTATGACCCCTACGGTTTGACCATCCCCCTGAACACACAAAGCCATGTCATGGGGGGGTACGATATCCAGAATTTCTCATCAGAGTTCAAGGTGGTCTTTACCAATAAAACCATCGTCACACCGGTGCGCGGGGCGGGGCGCCCGCAGGGCATCTTCGTCATTGAGCGCATGCTGGATATCGCTGCTCGCGAGCTGGGCATGAGCCCGATCGAGTTGCGCATGAAGAACTTCATCCCGCCGGATAAGTTCCCCTATCACCATCAAATCATCGACCAGGCTTTTGCTGAACTGATCTTTGATAGCGGCAATTACAAGCCGGTGATGGAGAAGGCGCTGGAATTGATCGGCTACGAGAAGTTTATCCAGGAGGAGCAGCCGCGGTTGCGTCAGGAAGGGCGCTATGCTGGCATCGCGGTCGCTCCGTTTGTGGAGACCTCGGGTGTGGGGCCGTATGAGGGCGCGCGCATCCAGATCGAACCCAGTGGGCGCGTCAACCTGGCGACCGGAATCGGCACGCAGGGGCAGGGGCATTTCACCTCCTTTGCCCAGATCGTCGCTGAACAACTCGGCGTGGACGTCACCGATGTGCGGGTAGTCACTGGGGACACCGCCGAGTTCCATTGGGGTACTGGCACGTTTGCCAGTCGCGGCGCGGTGGTGGCGGGTAACGCGGTGCTGGCCGCGGCGACCAGCGTCCGCAAAAAGGTGCTCAAGCTGGCCAGCAAGGTGCTCGAAGCTCCGGAGGACGAATTGGAAATTGATGATGGCGTGGTGCGCGTGGCGGATGTGCCCCGCATTTCCATCTCGCTGGGTGAACTGGCCGCGCTGGCCAACCCCCTGCGTGGGGCGGTGGAGCCGGGCACCGAGCCGGGTCTGGAATCGACCGATTACTTCGGCCCGCAGTATGGGGCGGCGGCTTTCGGCGTCCACGCCATGATCCTGGAAGTGGATCCGGAGACCATGATGGTGGAGATCAAGCGTTACGTGGTGGTGGAGGATTGCGGCGTGATGCTCAATCCCACGATCGTGGAAGGGCAGATCCACGGCGGCGTTTCGATGGGCGTTGGGCAGGCGTTTTACGAGAAATTGCACTTCGACGATAACGGCCAGCTGCTCAATGCCTCACTGATGGATTATCTGATCCCCACGGCGCACGAGATGCCGCGCGAGTTCAAGGTGGGGCATCTGGAGACGCGTTCGCCGTTGAATACGTTAGGGAGCAAAGGCGTGGGCGAGGCTGGCGCCATTCCGGTGCCGGCGTTGTTCGCTCAGGCGTTGGAGAACGCCTTCCAGGATCGCAAGCTGGAGATTTTGGAAACGCCGCTTAGCCCCAACCGTTTGTTTGAACTGTTGCGCGCCGCGGATTGATGCGTTGCGCTCATGAAACCGATGAGGAGAAGAAACCACCATGAAGATATCCGGGGAATATGTTTTTGATAGTTCGCGTGATGTGCTCTGGCAGGCCCTCCGTGACCCGGAGGTGCTTGCCAGCGCCATGCCGGGGACGCAGAAGCTAGAGAAGATCAGCGAAACAGAATACCAGGGGGAAATGAAGGTGCGCATCGGCCCTGTGGGCGGGAGCTTCAGCGGGAAGATTACCGTCTCGGACGAGGTGCCGCCGGAGCGCTACACCATGACGGTGGAGGGCCAGGGAAAAACCGGTTTCCTCAAAGGGGTGGGTCAGATTGAGCTGGAAGACCTGGGCGATGGCAAAACCCGCATGGTCTACACGGGCGAGGTGCAGATCGGCGGCAAGGTTGCCAGTGTGGGGCAACGTCTGTTCGACACGGTGAGCAAGAACATCATCCGCCAGGGACTGGACAAGATTAACGAGTCGTTGAAGACTTCTCCTTCCAGCTAGATGCGATCAGCTCTGGTGGATGCCGTTGCCGGCGATTGGCGAAAAGAGTTTGACACTCGCAAGGCATTTATGTAAAATGATTAGGCTGCAGGGGGTTTTCATTGACGAGATTGCAGCCTATGGGCTGCCTAGGCGACGAATGGCGAATGCAAGAACAGGAGGTATTATCGAAATAAACAGACAACGCACATTCACTCTCACGGTTCTATCCCTATCCGTTCCAAGGAGGAAGAAATGAAGCGTAAGTCGTTTTATCTGATCCTGGCTGCATTGTTTGCAGCAACGCTGTTGCTGGCGGCCTGTCAGCCGGCGGCGACGGAGGAAGCGCCCGCTGCCGAGGGGGAAAAAGCGGAAGAAGCCGCTCCGGCGGAAGAAGCCGCGCCAGCCGCGGAGGAGTTAACCCTGGCCATTGAGCACTTCAGCATCATCGAGGGCACAACCTGGTCGGGCGCCCACAACCGCGCTGGTGAGCGTATCGCCGAAAAATATCCCAATGTGAACTATGTCTATCGTGAAGAAGTCGGCCCTGACCTCTCGGTTCCTTTTGCCGAGGAGCTGATTGCTGATGGCGCCGACATCGTTGTAGGGAATGCCGAGTTCATGGGGATGCCGCTTGTTGAGATCGCTGACAAATACCCGGACGTGAACTTCGTCTCCATTATTGCCAGCGACCTGACGACCAAGGATAATTTCCTGCGTATCTTCCCGCGCCAGTACCAGGCTTTGTATCTGGAAGGTTTGATTGCTGGCGCGCTGACCGAGACGGGCAATATCGGCATCGTCTCTGCGTTCCCTTCGGTGCAGGTGATCCGCCGCACGGCGGGGTTCTATCTTGGTGTGATGGACGCGGCTGAACTTCTGGGCAAGGACATCACGGTGTATGTCAAATACGCCGGTGACTGGTACCTGCCGCAGGAAGAACGCGATATCGCCACCACACTGGTGGATCAGTACAACGTCGACGTCATCACCCATCAAACCGACTCCGGTTCCCCGCTGGATGTGGCCGTGGAGAAGGGCATCTGGTTTGTGGGTAAAGATATGGACATCGTTGGCTTCTATGGCTGGGCTGACACCAATACCGTGGCGATCTCCTTCGACACCCGCTGGGAAGTGCTGTATGACCAGATCATCCAGGCGATGATGGCCGGCGATCAGCCGGAGAAGGTCCTCTACCTGGGCATGGAATCGACCATGACCCTGGCGGACGGCACGGTTGAGGCCACCGTGGACATCATGAACGACAACAAGGTTGGTATCGACGCCATCAGCCCCGCTGCGTTGGACAAGATCCCGCAAGAGATCATCGATCTGGTCAAGCAGCGCCGCGAGCAGATGATGGCGGGCGAGTGGGATCCCTTCACCGAGCATGCCTTTGTCAGCAATGGCACCGGCCTGGATCTGGAAGGGTTGCCCGTCCCGGCGGCAGGCACTGAGGTGAAGCCTGCTGGCGAGGAGCCCACCGTTGAATGGCTGCTTTCGCAGTTCAACTTCGACCTGGAAGGCATGATGATCCTGGAGTAAGCTCAACGCTGAAAAAATAATCACGCCGATCTTGACTTAAAGTTAGATGAGGCTCCCAGTCTTTGGGGGGTCCCCCCCAGGATGGGAGCCTCACCTGTAATGCGTACATTGGTCAACTTGTCAGGACAACATTGAGAAAAATCCTATGCCGCCAGAAAAATCTGAGGTGAACAACACCGTCCTTTCCGCCCGCGGGATCACCAAGCGCTTTCCTGGGGTGGTGGCTAACGACGGGATTGACTTTGACATTAAAGCGGGGGAGATTCACGCGATTTTGGGGGAAAACGGTGCGGGTAAAACCACGCTGATGAATATCCTCTTTGGGCTTTATCAGCCAGATGAGGGTGAGTTGTATGTCCATGGGAAGCGGGTTGAGTTTAAGTCGCCGCTGGATGCCATTGAGTTGGGCATTGGCATGGTGCATCAGCATCGTAAGCTGGTGACCGCGCATACAGTGTTGGAGAATATCGTTTTGGGGCATCCCCACGCCGGGCGAATTCTGAACCTGCGCCGCGCCGAGCGCGAATTACGCCAGTTGTGCGATAAGTATGGTTTCAAGATCGATTTCCGCGCCAAGGTGTGGCAGCTTTCGGAGGGGGAGAAACAACTTGTGGAAATCCTTAAAGCCCTGTACCGCGGGGCGCAGATTCTGATCCTCGATGAACCCACCTCGGCGTTGACCCCGGTGGAGACTGTGATCTTGCTCGATTCGATCCAGGCGATGGCTGCTCAAGATTTGGCGATTGTCCCTTTCATCACGCATAAGCTCCCCATCGTGCTCTCGATCAGCGACCGGGTGACCGTGTTGCGCCGCGGCAAGGTCGTCAGCCGGATTGATACCGCCAAAGCTACGGAGAAGAGCCTGGCGAAGGAGATGGTTGGGCGCGAGGTGCTCTTCCATATCAAGCGCGAACGGGTTGAGCCGGGTGAACCGGTCTTGCAGGTGGAAAATCTCTCCGCTTTGAGCGATAAAGGCGTCACCGCGCTGGAAGGCGTCTCCTTCACCATCCGCGAGGGAGAGATCTTCGGGATCGCGGGCGTATCCGGAAACGGCCAGCAAGAACTGGTGGAGACGCTTGCCGGGCTGCGTGAACCCCAGAGCGGGCGCATCCTCCTCGATGGGGTGGAGATCACTCACGCCAGCAGCCTGGAGCGCTGGAAACGAGGACTTGGCTATATCCCGGCGGATCGCATTGGCATGGGCTCGATTGGCGAATTCACTCTGGTGGAGAACGTTTTGTTAAACAACTTTTTCGATCAGGCTTTTTGTCGCTATGGCGTGCTGGATTACAAAAAGGCGCGTCAGGCAACCAAAGCGATGATAAAAGAGTATGACGTCGCCACACCAGGGCCGGACGTGATCGCGCGCAAGCTTTCCGGCGGCAATTTGCAAAAAATCATCCTGGCGCGCGTGCTCAACCGCAAGCCGCGCCTGGTGATCGCTGATCTGCCCTCTCAGGGGCTGGATGTCGGCGCGACTGAATTTGTGCGCAACAAGCTGGTCGACGCCAAAGTAGGCAAGGCCGCTGTTCTGTTGATCTCCGAGGACCTGGATGAAATCCTGGCGATCAGCGATTGGGTTGCGCCCATATACGAGGGTCGCTTTATGGGGGTTTTGCCCGCGGATGAGGCGGCGCGTGACAAGATTGGTGAAATGATGGCTGGTTTGGCTGCGGAAGGTGAAGGGCAATGAGAATCGGGAATCATTACTTCAAGCTTGAAAAGCGAGTGTCGCTTGCCGGCTGGCAGGCGGCTTCGATTTCGATCTTCGCCGTTGTCGTCGCCTTGCTGCTCTTTAGCTTGATTTTCGTGCAGGCGGGCGTCTCGCCGCTGGAGGCATATGGCGAGATTTTCGACTACGCGTTTGCCAACCCGTACGGTTTGCCGTTGACGTTGAATCGTTTTATATTCCTTCTGTTTTGTACGTACGCGTTTATCTTGCCCCTGCGGGCCGGGTTGTGGAACATCGGCATGACTGGGCAGCTCTACGCTGGTTCGTTGAGCGTCTTCGCCGTGCTGTACGCCTTTGGGGCGCAAAGCTCAAGCTCGCTGGAGCTTTCGCCGGGCCTAGTGATCCCCTTGATGGTGCTGGCCGCGCTCGTTGGCGGAATGCTGCCTGGAGCGATCGCAGGCTTTCTCAAGGGGCGCTACAACACCAACGAAATCGTCGTCACGATGATGCTGAACTTTATCTTCTTCTGGCTGGTTTCCTTCATGATTAAGGAGGGGGGGCTGTTTATGAACCCGGGTGGACGTGGCGAGAGTTTTGAATTGCCTCCTTCGGTGTATGCGCCGCTGGTCAAGGGAGTGCCCTTCACCGGCGTACTGGTGCTGGGAATTGGCCTCTTGTTGGCGTTTCTCTTCGCCCGCACGCGCCTGGGCTACGAGATCAAGGCCTATGGCAAAAGCCCGAAGGCTGCGCGTTACGCTGGAATCAGCGCGCAGCGCATCCCCTTAATCGTTTTCGTCCTCGGTGGAGCGATCGCGGGCCTGGCGGGGTATCATTATTTTGCTGCCGTGCCGGGGGTTTACAAGATTGCGCGCAATTACGTGCAATTTGGGGATCTGGCTTTCTACGGCATTATCTGCGGCCTGATTTCTCAGGGCAACCCGCTGGCAGCCATCCCTGTGGCTTTGCTGTTCGGCGGCCTGTCGATTGGCGGCCGCTTTGTGCAAGGGAAGATGCACATGGCCTTTGGGCTGGATTA
>WFTY01000501.1 GCA_015485245.1 Anaerolineales bacterium
TCGAAATCCGCACCGACGACGGCAGCAACCCCCCGGCGTTGGATGTCGCTAACCTGGTTCTCAAACAACTGCTCCTGATGCGTTTTTACGCCGACCCCGATTTCGCCCGCAGTTTCCGCTACGATGCCGAAGACATTGCCCGCGCCCGGCGCAACGAGGCCGCCGCCGCTCATCGCAGCCTGGAGGCTGAGATTGAGAACCCCCTCACCGGCAAACCGGTGGCGATGCGCGCTTTCTTGCGTTGGACTCTGGCGCAGGTGACGCCGCTGGCCGAAGCCCTGGGCTGGGGTGAACTGCTGACGCCCCTGGTGGAGATGGCGGACGGCGCGCCGAACACCGCCCAGCGTTTGCGGGCGCGTCTGCTGGAGAGCGGCGTGGACCCCGAGGACGTTCCCGCCGATGTACTGCGTCAACTGGCGGAGGAGCGTGAAGTGGAGGTGGCCGCGGCGATGGAGCAACTGGCGGCCGACCAGGAGCTTTTGGCCTGCGAGCATAACAAGCTGGGAGAACTGGTACAATTTGCTCGCCATGACGTGCGCCGCGACCCCGAAGCGCCCATTCGTTTTCGACCCGTGGAGAGTATTCGAGAAATGCGTTTCCCTGATAAAACCGTTGAGATTGTTGAGCTGTCTAAAAAGTTGATTCGGATCCCCTCCGTGACCGTAGGCGGCGGTTCGGAGCATATGGATGAGGTGCAGCGCGCCGCCACGCTGATCTACGATTATCTGCGCGATCATGGCCTGGAGGTGCGTTATTTCAACCACGCGCAGTATCCGGCCATCCTGGCCGGATTCCCCGGCGAGCTGCTCGCGCCGGTGATGTTGAGCGGCCATGTCGACGTGGTGGCCCCTGAACCCGACGAGGGACAGTTTGAACCCCGCGTGGAGGGCGATTACCTGTGGGGGCGCGGCGCGGCGGATATGAAGACCGTGGTGGCGACGTATATGGTGTGGATGAAGGACGCCCTCAAAGCCGGGCCGCCGTACCCGCCGGTCAACCTGCTGCTGGTGGGCAATGAGGAGACCGGCGAGCAGGAAGCGATGGGCACGCCGCACGTGCTGGCGGCCCTCGCCGAGGAGAGCGGCTATGCCCCGAAACTGTTCATCGCTGGGGAACGTACCGAAGTCAGTGGACAGGCGTTGTGGGGCGAGGTGTGCATTCAGAATCGCGGCATGATGCGTTTTGACGTAGTGGCGCGCGGCCAGCGTGGACATACCGGCGTAGCCGGGAGCGCAGGCGACCTGAGCGAGCGGCTGATTGCGGCTCGTGATGCGCTGAACGACATCATGGCGCGTCATCTCACCCTGACAAGCGAAGACGGCTGGCAATCACAGGCGCGCTTCCCCTTTATCAATGTGGGCACGCCGGGGGTGTACAACATCACCGCCGATTACGGCGTGCTGGGGGTCGAGATCCGTCCTATCCCGCAGGATGATATTGACGCCTTGTTCGGTGCGGTGCAGGCTTACTGCGCTGAAAACGACCTGGAACTGGCGAACGTACTGATGGAAAGCGGCATCGCCTGCGACCCTGAAAATCCCTACCTGAAGGCGCTGCTGCAGGCCGTGGAGACCGCATCCGGCGCGCCGGCCCCAGTGGGGCGCAAACTGGCCGGCACCAGCGCCCGCTTCGCCCCCGGCGGTCAGGGCGTGGTGTGGGGGCAGAGCGGGATCGGTCCTCACTCAGCGGAGGAGCGACACTACATCCCCTCGATTGAGCCGTATTACCGCGCGCTGCAGGCGTTCGGGGAGGCGTTGAGGGCGGTATAGTTTTTCTGACCGCTGGTATGCGGCGGTGTTCACCCTGCGGCGATTTCTACGGCATCCTTCGGTGTATAGCCCCAACGCCGGATATCTGCTGCCCAACATTTCTCGATGCGCCTGATCTGCTCGGAGGTCAACGAGTAGCGGTTCTTCTGGTAGTCTTTTTGTGAATCGATGTAGGCCTGAAAAGCAGGGCGCGAGGCATCAAACCCGTGTAGACCTAACTGGCTGTAGATGCGCTCGATTTGTTCCAGTGGGCGCTGTTCGAAATCTTCGAAACAGACTTCAACAAGATTTCCCGCGGGAATCAAGTGTTTATCGCGCTGGTAACGCGTCATGATTTGCTGGTAAATTTCCAGGATATTCTCATCCAGTTCTTCATCGTTGATATCTTGTAACTGCCAGTCAACGATATAGGCTGTGTAGAAATTCTTTATCGAGGGAAACATGACATAGGGATTGCGGTAAAGGAAGATGAATTGAGCGCTGGGAAACATTTTCAGGAGCGCAGGGATGCGGGCTGTGTCGGGCGGGTTCTTGATGAGCAGCCGCTTGCCGTTGTTTGCCAGGGTGCAGGCTTTTAGGATTTCCAGGTAAGTTGTTTCCCATTGCTGCTGGACATCCTCGGCTGAATCCCCCTCGAACAGGACAGAGGTGCGAAAGTAGTCCATCATGCGGTTGGGGAAACAGAACCCCTGGTAGAAACCGTAAGGGATCAGATTCCCGATGGCATGTTCGGGCTCCTCCGGGGATTCCGGCGAGACCAGGACGTTGTCCATCGGGCGCTTTTCGTGCAGGAAGAGATTGAAAATATTTCGGATGGGTTGTCCCAGGAGGAACATTGCCGGAAGGAGCGCCTGAGTGGTTGAGATAAACCCCCATTGTGGGTCCTGGGTCAACAGGTTCATGAAATAGGTTCCCCCACAGCGATAATGGCCGAGTACGAAGACCGGGTCATGCTCGAGAGTGACGGCCTCGATCCTGTGCTTGTAGATTCGGCGTTGCAGTGCCCGCACAGGAGCGAACAGAGTTGTCATCAGTGTGATGTATGCGGCCCGCAAACGGTATTTTTTATCTACCGGGTGGTTGTCTTTTCGCAGGCGCAGCCAGTTTGTAAGACTTCCACCGGCCAGCGGGTTTTCAGTGATCTTCATGGGATGTCTCCAGGTTCGGTTTTTTCAGGGATGCCACCAGCAAGTTTTTGGTGAAAAACTCTTTTGTGAACTCGCGATAACTATACCATTGCGCGCGACGAATTGGGTATAATAACCACGGACGGCAGACGGCGGACCACGGTCCGCCGTCTGCCGTCCGCTGTCCGTTGTCCGTCGTTACTTTTACCAGGAGCAACCCCTTATGAATTCACCATCTTTCCCCGTCGCTATCATCACCGGCGCATCATCGGGCATTGGCGAGGCCACGGCGCGCCTGTTTGCTCAGAAGGGCTACCGCGTGGCGCTGGCGGCGCGTCGCCTGGAGCGGCTGGAAGCGCTTGCAGAGGAGATACGCGCTGCGGGCGGCGAGGCGTTACCCTTGCTTGCCGATGTCACCTCGCTGGAGGATATCGAATACATGGTGACGGCCACGCTGGACGCCTGGGGGCAGATTGATGTGCTGGTCAATAACGCCGGGTTTGGCCGCTTGCGATGGCTGCCCAACCTCGACCCCAAGAAAGATATCGAAGCGCAATTGCAAGTTAATTTATGGGGATTGATTCAGACCACGCGGGCAGTGCTGCCGCACATGCTGGAACGCCGCAGCGGGCATATCATCAACGTCTCTTCGGTGGCGGGGTGGGTGGCTTTGCCCTCTTACAGTATTTACAACGCCACCAAGTACGGTGTGCGCGGCTTTACGGATGCTATGCGGCGGGAACTGCGCGGCAAGGGAGTGTACGTCTCCGGGGTGTATCCTGGCCCAGTAGAGACCGAGTTTGGTCAACACACCGGTGCCAAGGTGAAATCGCTGGCTGTGCCTCGCTTTGTTGTGCTGTCCGCGGAGGATATCGCCAGGGTGATCTGGAAACTGACACGCCGCCCACGGCGCGGTGTGATTGTCCCGTGGTATTATCGCCCCCTGGCCTGGGTGGAGTTTTTGCTGCCGGGTGTGGTGGATTGGTTCGTGGGGCGCGCTTTCAGGAGGTGATGACAAACCGTGGATGATAAACCGCAGCTTGTGCTGAACGCGCTCGAAGTATCTGCAGGCCGTCGCTCCTCGTTTGTTGTTTGCCCTCTGTCGTCCCTCGTCAGTCAGCGAGTGTTTTCGTTTCGGCGGCTGGTGTTTCTTCTTCCCCTTGCTCGCTGATGCTTTGCAAAGCCACGATGCCGTTGCGCGCCTGGTTGAGCAGACGTTCGAGTTCGGCCTCGATGCGTGAGAGCGTCTGGATGACGTAGTTATCTGCCTCGCGGCGGGTGCGTTCGGCCTCGCGCTCGGCCAGCTTGATGATCTCGTCGGCGCGGGCTTTGGCGGCCTGCACCACCGCGTCGCGCTCGACCAGTTGCTTGCTTTTCTCACGGGCCAGCGCCAGGGTGCGGTTGGCCTCCTCCTGCGCCTGGGCGAGGATGCGGTCGCGCTGGGTGAGGATTTGTTGGGCTTTTTTGACCTCTTCGGGGATGGTCACGCGCATCTGGTCGATTAAATCCAGCATGCGGTCTTCGTCCACGATGACGTTGCGAGTCATTGGGATTGGGCGACTGTCGTTGAAGAGTTCTTCCAGGCGATCTACCAGGTGCAAGATGTCCATCGGGCTCCTCCCTCAGAGGCGCAGGCGAAGGGGCGAGGCGATTAATACGTTCATCAAGATAACACGGATTTTAAGTATTCGTCAAGGATGCAGGTTCTGTGCCGTTCAGTCTCGTAGCGAGGAGGTGGGCACGATCTGCTGTTCTTTGCCTAGCTCATGGAATCGCTGACGCAGAGCAGCCTCCACGTGAGGCGGCACCAAACTGCTTACATCGCCGTCCAGCGAGGCGATCTCGCGCACCGTGGCGCCAGAGAGGAAGGTGTGCTCCTCGTGGGTGATCAGGGCGACGACCTCGATCTCCGGGGCCAGGCGGTTGTTCGCCAGCGCCATGCGGAACTCGTATTCGAAATCGGAGAAAACCCGCAGGCCGCGCACGATCACCTGGGCGCCGATGCGCTTGCAAAACTCGACCGTCAGGCCGCTGTAGCCGGTTACATTGATGTTCTTGTCGTCCTTAAAGGCTTCGCGCGTGAGCTGGATGCGCTCATCGGGGGTGAAGAGCAGCGTTTTCAGCGGGCGGTCGTAAACGGCAATGACGACCTCGTCGAACAGCCGCGCGGCGCGCCGGGCGATGTCGATATGGCCGTAGTGGATGGGATCAAATGTCCCCGGAAATACAGCACGGATCATAAAGCAATCCTTTGGTGACTAACTGAAATCTGTTTGAGAGGCGGCCCAAAACCGCTGCAGGGCTTCCGCCAGCAGCGTGTGCTGTGGTTGCTTCAGGTCGGGGTCTTGCTCAAAGAGTTCTCTGGCGTGGCGGCGGGCCTTCTCGATCAGGGGGAGATCGGTCAGGCGGGCCATACGCAGTTCGGAGAAGCCGGATTGCCGCCTGCCCAGGAATTCGCCTGGCCCGCGTTGTTCGAGATCAAGCTCGGCCAGTTTAAAGCCGTCGCTGGTCTCGGCCATGGCTTGCAGGCGTTCGTTCTCTACCTTCTCTGCTGTGCCGGGGATGAGCAGGCAGTAAGCCTTGCTCGACCCGCGGCCGACGCGCCCGCGGAACTGGTGCAATTGCGCCAGGCCGAAGCGGTGTGCGCCCTCGATGAGCATCACTGTGGCGTTGGGCACGTCCACGCCCACCTCGACCACCGATGTGGAAACCAGGATGTCGAATTCGCCGTTGCGGAAATGCGTCATCACGGCGTCTTTCTCCGCCGGGGTGAGGCGGCCGTGCATCAGGCCAACCTTCAGGTGGGGGAAGATCTCCTCCTGAAGGCGGGTATGCTCTTCCACGGCGGCCTTTTCCGGACTGCGCTCGCTTTCTTCCACCAGAGGGTAGATGATGAAGGCCTGATGGCCGTTTTCCACCTCACGGCGGATCAGGTTGTAGCCCCATTCGCGCTCGCGTGGCGAAAGCACAAAGGTCTTTACCGGCTGGCGTCCAGGGGGCATTTCGTCGATCACGGAGAGGTCGAGGTCGCCGTACACGGTGAGCGCCAACGAGCGCGGGATTGGGGTGGCGGTCATCACCATCAAGTGCGGGTTCTGCCCTTTGGCGCGCAGCTGGCCGCGCTGCTGTACGCCAAAGCGGTGCTGTTCGTCGATCACGACCAGTTGCAGGTCGTGGAAGGTCACTGGTTCTTCGATCAGAGCGTGGGTGCCGATCACAACTTTGATCGCGCCGTCCTCCAGGCGCTGGCGAATGGCGGCTTTCTCGCTTTCCGGCGTGGCGCCAACCATCAAGGCGATCTCCTCCGGCGCGAGCGGCCCGCCCTCTTTGGCCAGCAGGTTGACCAGACTGTTGTAGTGCTGCTCGGCCAGGATGCTGGTGGGGGCCATCAAGGCTGCCTGCGCGCCGTGGTGGGCGACCACGGCGATGGCCAGCGCGGCCACCACGGTCTTCCCGGAGCCGACGTCGCCTTGAATCAGGCGGTTCATCGGGCGCCCGGAGCGCAGATCGGCGAGCACCTCGTCCAGAACGCGTTGCTGCGCCGACGTCAGCGCGAAGGGCAGGGCATCTTTTCGTTTTTGCAGCCATTCTCCCGAGACAGTGAACGCGCGCGCGGGATCTTTTACCCAGGCGCGTTTTTGTTGCAACACGCCCAGCTGGAGCAGGAAAAGTTCATCGAAGGCCAGTCGATGCTGAGCCTCCCGCAGCCGTTCCCAGGAATCGGGGTAGTGGATTTGCAGCATGGCGGTGGGTAAATCCAGCAGCCCGGCGGAGCGACGCACGGCGGCGGGCAAGGGGTCGGGCAGGCGCGCCGCCCAGGTCATCACCACCTGGCGGATTTTATCTCGCAGCCATTTCTGCCCCAACTCGGCGGTCAGACGGTAATAGGGGATGATGCCTTCGGACTCCAGGTGTTGTCGGTCAATGGGGGACCACTCTGGCGAGTTCATCGTCAGGCGGCCGAGGTATTGCTCAATTTTTCCAGAGAGGATCACCTG
>WFTY01000502.1 GCA_015485245.1 Anaerolineales bacterium
ATGTTTCCTCCGTCCATCCGACGCCATGTTGTGCGCCATACCAATAGATAAACTCGATCAGATCTGCCATTTGCGCCTTTGACAAGCGTGACGACCTGAACCCGACCGGGAACGGTTCGCCATCCAACCCAATCGCGAATTGCACCTCGTGTTTCAGCGCGTGCATGAAAATGCTTTTCCACATTTCAGGTGTGTGCTTGCGGCCCTCCGGCTGTGCCCGCGACACGTCCCAGAGCATTGCCCACATCTTGGCGTTTTGCTCGATAGACCGGCCTGCCTCGCGGATCGTGACAACCGCGCCCTGCGGGGCGTCGTCGATCAGCGACTTGGCGTAAGCACGCTGGCGCGGCCCGCGCAATATGGCGGTTCTACGGGACACTGCGATACATCTTTCCAAGGGCGCTTACTGTCGCGTCAACATCCGCCAGGAACTTGACAACAGCATCCGTTATATCCTCTGACAGTTCCGCATCACGCTCAACCCGCTTGATGAATATCTGCATTTCGGCGGGAAGCGCCGGACAGAACGACACGAAGTCGCACCAGGCGCGCTCGGTGCAGATCATCTGCCAATGCATTTGCAGCATGTATCTGCGGTCGATATTCGCGCCAGTCAGTGTTTTGATATGGGTTGCGGGCTGGGGGCACTTTATTTCCACAAGCCCGTCGCTGCCAACAAGCCCGTCAGGTGACGCGCCAGTCATTGCAATGCTTGGGTGGTCGATGAATCCCACCTGCACAACGTCAGACCCGGTTTCAAGCTCATACATGGCCCGCGCTTGCGGCTCGGTGTCCGTCCCGTGCTGCATGGCGGCGCTGACGAATGTTTCTGTCTGGTTTCCCGTGAGCCGCTCGCACACAAGTTGGGCGCGGTAATTCTGGTATCCCGCCGTGGTTGGCTTCATAACCACGTCAGCTATGCGGCTTGCGGTTACCTTCCCGAGGCGCTCTGCGTGCCATTCTTCCGTGCCCTGATCACTCATCGTGGTCACCATTCTGCGCTGCTTTCTTCTTCAATTGGCTGACGGCAACCGAAAAGGCGTCCATAGGGAATTCCTCTAAGCTGTCTGCGCGGTATGCCAGCAGGAACTTGGCAAGGTCGGCCCCGCTCTTCTCGATCCAACCCCGCAACTCCAAGAACTGATCTGCCGTGATGGACTTTCGCGCCCCCGCCGCGTTCCCATCGTTATCCGCGGTTGCAATGTTCCAGATCATGCAGTGAAGATACCGCCTGCCGTAACTCATCGTCGAACCGAAGGCGTGGGTTCTTGTCTTGTTCACAGTCCCCTTTGCTCCGGTCGCATCTGCGGGAATGTCGGCGTGGTGCGTTTCACTGTGCCCGCCACGGTGGGAGACCACACAATCCACCCCGTAGTGACCGTCCATCTCGCTTTTGGTTGGAAAGAAGCGCATGGAAAACCCATGCGACGTAATCACCGGCATCGTTTGCGCCTCAACTGCGGCCAGGTCGGCGTAGTTGGAGTTCGTTTGGGTGTTGCGCCGGTTACGCAGAACTGTGGGAATTTTAGCCTGGCATGCCGCGAACGCGTCGTTGAACTGACGCCGCGCAGCCTCCGCGTCAAGGCGCTCCTTCATTTGCATCATTCTTTCCAGCTTGTCGATCGACGCGTTGGGATCAGTTGCGACCCTCTCAATCATCGCCGTGACGCCGTCCGTCGGCGCTACCGTTACGCTCTTGTGTTCAGCCATTGCGTTCCTCCTAACACGCCCCGCAGGCGCTGATTGCGAATGCGATATTCCCCGCCACCTTATCAGCCAGCGCGGCGGCGGCCAAGATGAAAGCCGCGAGAATGACGTGCTTCATTTCCACTTTGCGATCCTCCAATAACTGTCATACGGGTTGCCCGTGTTGACGTATTCAACTTCGCTTTCCAGCGCTTCAACGTATTCCTCGACCGCGCCGAGAAGGGCATCGCCAGCGCCATCCTCAGCGATGCCTACGTAGTTTTCACCGTATGCGGTCACGTTGTCCAGCGCCTCCAGAACGCCTTTCAAGTTCGGTTCAAGCGCGCGCAGAACGTCGAAAGCGGCGCGGCGGAGTTTGTTTGTGTCGGTCATTTCGGCACCAACTTTCCGTTTTTGGCAATATATTCGACGCCTGGCGTCAACCCATCTTCGCCGATGCAGCCGGTAGCGAAACCTACGCACTTGCCGTTCTTGTATTCCGCAATGGCGATGTGAGACCCAGGCCCTCCTGATACAACCCCACGCCTGCCAACGGTGTCCATGACGTTATTACGCCCACTGGCCGCGAGCCTGGAGTAGCTCCCACTGGCCGCGAGCATGGAGTAGCTCCCACTGGCCGCGCCCGCCCTGTCGATAAGCCACTCCACGCATTTTTTGATAAAGTCCGGCAGCGCGATCTCCGCTTCAACCGTTATAGACGCCGACGCAATTTTTCTATCGTCGCGACAGTCGGTTTCGCCAAACTGCGTGCAGATTGCGAATTTAGAATCCGCGATGTCGTAGTAATTCCACACGTCAAACGGGTTTTCGCACCCGTGAAACCCACGTTTACACGCCATGATCGGCCCGTCCATCGTGTAGGTTTTGCCAACCTCGTATTGAAACCCTCGGCAGGTCCAATCTTTGTTGAAACCCTTGTATGTCGTGATTTTATCGGTCATTTAACCGCCTCCTGAATTTTGATAACCTCAATCAACCGCCGCCACCTGGCGCGCATCATCCTCGATTGTGTTGCCGACAATGCCTGCATAAGTGATGACCCCGTCACCGCCCCCAAGTTCCTGCACGATCACCGGGCGCAGGAACGCGCCATCCTTGAAGGCCTGAAAGGCACGCAATTTGATCCCTTGATCAGGGTCGTCCATATCCCATATCG
>WFTY01000503.1 GCA_015485245.1 Anaerolineales bacterium
CGCCCTGGGGCTTGTCACCTTTGACGACGAACCCGCCCCCGTGCCCGATCTGTTAATCCACAAACTGAAAACGCGCCTGCAAGAGATCAACGCCGCTGGTGGCGAGGTGCTCAACGGCCTGGAACCTGGCGATCCGGTACGCATTCAAGAAGGCCCCTTTGAGGGTTACGAAGGGGTATTCGACACCCGCTTACCCGGCACAGAGCGCGTGCGCGTACTGCTCAAGTTGCTGAACGACAAGCGCCTAGTGCCGGTTGAACTGCGCACAGCGCAGATAAAGAAGGCGCGCGGTACACGCAGATGAAATTTCTGGTCATCGGGTGCGGCTCTATTGGCAAACGCCACCTGCGGAATCTGTGCGCGCTCGCCTATGACGACTTGTTCGTTCTTCGCAGCAGCCGCCGGGACGCGGAGGCCATTGAGCGCGAGTTCGGCGCGAAGTCGTTTTTCAGCCTTGAAGAAGCTCTGGCGCAAAAGCCGGATATCGTCATCGTATCCAACCCCACCCATTTACACATCCCCACAGCGCTAGCCACGGCGCGGGCCGGCGCACACCTGTTCATCGAAAAGCCGCTCTCGCATTCGCTGGAGGGCGTAAGCGAACTGGCCGACCTGGTGAAGCGCCAGAACCTGAAAGCCATGATTGCCTATCCGCTGCGGTTTTACCCCGGCACGCAGAAGATGCGCCAACTGCTGCAAGAAAATACCATCGGCCGCCCGCTCTACGTCCACGCCGAGGTCGGTTCGTATCTCCCCGACTGGCGTCCCGGCAGGGATTACCGCCAACTCTACAGCGCCCACGCCGAGATGGGTGGCGGCGTGCTGCTCGACCTCAGCCATGAAGTAGACTACCTGTACTGGCTGTTCGGCCCGCCGAAAAGTCTGACCGCGCAGATCCAGAACACCGGCGCACTGGAGATCGACGTCGAGGACAGCGTGGATATTTTCATGGAAACCGCCAACGGACCTGGCATCGCCCTGCATCTGGACTACCTTCAGCGGCCGACCACCCGCGCCTGCAAAGTGGTGGGCACAGAGGGTACGCTGATCTGGGATTACATTGCCGGTGAGGTGCGCCTTTACAGGGCGGCGAGCGGCGAATGGGAGACCTTCACCTTCAACGACCGCCGCAACCAGATGTTCGTGGACGAGTTGCGTCACTTCATCCAATGCGTGGAAAGCGACACCACCCCGCTCATCCCCCTGGAAGAAGGCATCCGGGTGCTGCAGATTTGCCTGGCGGCGAAACAGGCGGCGGAATCGGGGCGAAGCGTGGAGGTCAACGATGCCATCTAAGGGTGGCCTCATCCTGGGGGCGATCTTCGCCCGCGGCGGCTCGAAAGGCGTGCCGCGCAAGAATATCCGCCCGCTGGCGGGCAGGCCGCTGATTGCCTACGCCATCGAAACCGCGCTCGCCAGCCGCTACATCGAGCGCCTCATCGTCTCCACCGACGACGATGAGATCGCCGCGGTAGCGCGCGAATACGGCGCGGAGGTGCCTTTTATGCGCCCGGCGGAACTGGCGCGCGACGACTCCCCCGAATGGCTGGCCTGGCAGCACGCCATCCGCACCATGCAGGTGCAATGGGGTGAACCACTGCGCGCTTTCGTCTCCGTGCCGGCCACCTCGCCGCTGCGCGCGGTGGAAGATATAGACGCCTGCATCGAGTTGCTGCTGGCGAGCGACGCCGACGCGGTGATCACCGTGACCCCGGCGGCGCGCAATCCGTACTTCAACATGGTGACGCTGGACGAGGCGCAAACCGCCCGTCTGGTGATGTCCGGCGAGGCATCTGTTCATCGCCGGCAGGATGCCCCCGCGGTGTACGACATCACCACGGTGGCCTACGCCGCCCGCCCGGAATTCATCTTGCAGCACAACGCCCTCTTTGAGGGTAAAATCAAGGCTGTGGTCGTCCCGCCGGAGCGCGCCCTGGACATCGACACCGAACTGGACTTCGCTTTCGCGGAGTTCTTGATGCAAAGGCGCAGCCGCCAGCGCTCGTGAGCAAACGAATTCACCGCGCGGAGATCGCAGAGCACGCAGAGAGAAGATGGAAAACGAGATACCAAAGGTTCAAGATACCGCGATAGAATGTCATGAATTTGCGCGCAGGTTTCAAAAACTCAGCGCACTCTGCGGTGCTGGATCTCTCTTGCAGTAGAGTCACAACGTAATCTCACACGAAGAATGAGAACACTAAAAGAACTCATGAATCTGACCGGACGCGTGGCGCTGATCACCGGAGGCGGCGGGCACATCGGCGCGGCGATCGGCGAGGCGCTGGCCGAACTGGGCGCGGCGGTGGCCGTGCTGGACCGCGACGTCTCGGCGCAGCGCGCGGCGGAACATCTGCACACGGCTTTCGGCGCAGCTACGCTGCCCTTGCAGGTTGACCTGGCGAACCAGGCCGCGGTGCAGGCCCTCCCCGCGCGGGTGCTCGACCGCTTCGGCCGGCTCGATATTCTGGTGAATTGCGCCGCCTTTGTGGGGACGACGGCCCTCGAAGGGTGGGTCGTGCCCTTCGATGAGCAAAGCCCCAAGACCTGGCGCGCCGCCCTGGAGGTCAACCTGACGGCGGCCTTCGTGCTCACCCAGGCCTGCGCGCCCGCCCTGCGGGAGTCCGGGCGCGGTTCGGTGATCAACATCAGTTCCATCTATGGCGTGGTCGGGCCGGATATGCGCCTGTACGAGGGCACGGCGATGGGCAACCCGGCGGCCTACGCAGCCAGCAAGGGCGGGCTGCTGCAACTGACGCGCTACCTGGCGACCGTGCTCGCCCCGGAGATACGCGTCAACGCCATCTCGCCCGGCGGCGTGGAGCGCGGCCAGCCCGAAGTCTTCCAGCAGCGTTACATCGAACGCACCCCGCTGAAGCGCATGGCGACCGCGGAAGACATCAAAGGCGCGGCGGCTTTCCTCGCCAGCGACCTTTCGGCCTACGTCACCGGCCAAAACCTGATGGTGGATGGAGGCTGGACGACATGGTAAAGCCGGTCGAAATCGCTGGGCGGCGGATCGGGCCGGGGCAACCCTGCTTCATCATCGCCGAGGCCGGGGTCAACCACAACGGCGATGTAGCGATGGCGCGCCGCCTGATCGACGCCGCCGCCGAAGCCGGGGCCGACGCGGTCAAGTTTCAAACCTTCCGCGCCGAGGCGCTGGTCAGCCCCCAGGCGCCCAAAGCCGAGTACCAGAAACAAACCACGGATGCCAACGAAACGCAACTGGAGATGCTGCGCCGCCTGGAACTCTCCGCCGAAGCCCACCGTGAGTTACAGTCCTATTGTCAACAGCGTGGCATCCTGTTCCTCTCCACCCCTTTTGACGAAGCCAGCGCCGATTTTCTGGAAATACTGGACGTCCCGGCGTTCAAAATCCCCTCCGGCGAAATCACCAACAAGCCTTTTCTGCAACACCTGGCGGCCAAGGACAAGCCGCTGATCCTCTCCACCGGCATGTCCACCCTGGGCGAGGTGGACGAAGCCGTGCGCTGGATCACCGAAACCGGCAACGACCAACTGGTTTTGCTGCACTGCGTCTCCAGTTACCCCGCGCCGGTGGATGAAGTCAACCTGCGCGCTATGC
>WFTY01000504.1 GCA_015485245.1 Anaerolineales bacterium
GCTGAAATCCGCAAGTTGTTCATCGGTTGGTGTTTGCATGAGGTCTACTCCAGCTATTCAGAAACTGCTGCCACCAAACGAGGGTGGAGCGCCACCCAGCGTGACGGGTTGTATCGATGGCGCTCCACCCTCGTTTGGTGGCAGCAGTTTCTGAATAGCTGGAGTAGACCTCATGCAAACACCAACCGATGAACAACTTGCGGATTTCAGCCGTCGCCTCGAACGGATGTTCGGCAATACAGTACAGGCGCTGATTCTCCATGGCTCCCTGGTTGAAACACCCGCCCAGGAAAATGACCGCAGAGATGCCGACCTGCTCGTCATCATCGCCGATCTGGCCCTGGAGCAGGCCCGCCCTCTGGTGGATCGCGTGCGCTGGTCCGCGCCCTTTCGGCACCTCAACCTGGCGCACAATACCGTGGGGTACCAGCAGGTCTGCGAACATTTGGCCGAGGGCCATCCTTTCTTCGTCTCCGCGATTCGCTCCGGGCGTTACCTGCGCTACCGCCAGGGGGTCAAGGACGATCTCCAGGCGCAAGTTCAGACGATCGACGCAGACCGGCTGCGACAGGGGCTTGCACGCTACGCGCAGATAGAACAGCAGCGTGTGAACCATGCCTTGCGAGAAGTTTTTCGGGGGCTGATCAATCTGGCCTACGACCACCTGCAAATGGACTGGTTGCAACGGCACGCCCAGGGAGAGGTGCTGTCTCCATCATCCCAGCAAACGCTGGCCGATTGGCGGGCGCTGCTCGAAGACTACGGCGGGGACGAAGAAGCAAAGGCTCTGCTGCAACGCCTGTTCCAGGCAAAGATCGAGCTGTCGCGGGGTGGTGTGCCTGAACTGTGCCAGGAATGCTTCACCCTGATGGCGCGGTTACACCCCACAAGTGCGGCAGGGGGTGACAGTGCATCCTGATGCCTGCAACGGTCTCTGCCCGCCCAACATGAATTGAACAACGGAGGGAACCATACTGATGGAACGTCCTGTTTGCAACCACCCGCCTGCTGCGGGTAAGACCTACTGTGAAGCGTGTTGCACCGAACTGGGCTGTGGTCCGCGGGTTGTTCTGTCTGTGGGCACGGAACTGGCCGGTGGCCGCTACCGCATCGAGGCCCCATTGGGCTGGGGTGGGTTGCCGTCACCTGCAGCGCCTTTGCTCGCAACCTGAAAGAATCGATGGCCATCGCGGAAGAGTCCCATGCGGAAAGCTGGAAGGATGACGAGGTCTGATGGAACTTCATCTGGTGGACACTAATGGCGCGTTGGTAGCGTCATGGAAGCGGTATTTTTCAGGTCTGGAAAACGTCCACATCGCCGAAGGAGACATTCTCGCAATCGCCGAGGACACTATCGTCTCGCCGGCGAACGCCTATGGATTCATGGATGGATCGATCGACAGCCTCTATCTGGACTTTTTCGGGATCTCCGTGCAGAACCGGCTTCAGGATGAGATCACCCGCCGCGACTATCCCGAGGGATACCTTCCAATCGGCAAGGGCCTGCTAATACCCACCGGGCATGACCGGATTCCGTATCTCATCGCCGCGCCGACCATGATCACGCCCAGCGCGGTATCGGCCGCCCACAGTTTCCAGGCCATGATCGCTGTACTGGACACCGCCTACCGCAATCGGAAAGTGGTCCGAAAGGTATTCTGCCCCGGTCTGGCAACGGGAGTTGGCCAGGTTCCTCACGAGGACGCGGCCCGGGAGATGGCGGATGCGGTTCGCAAATGGACACAACGGTACTCGCTTTTCCGTCAGTGGTAGAAGTGATACGTTATTAGCCAAAAGTTCGACGTAACCGGAGTAGGTCATAGTCCTGCAATCTGCTGAACATACACGGTTTAGCATCGCCTCAACCAGTTCCAACGACATAGGTGCCTGAACCCAGGCGTTTTTTTCATGGGAAAGTGAGGACGAAGGAGTCTTGGGCCCGAGATCATGGTGTGATTCGGAAGCCTACCGGGAGATAAATAACCGTGGGAAATGGCAGGTTCACGGTAACAACTTGCTATCAGGTACGTGCAAGTCGTACTGAGCCAAGAAGTTCACTGGGTTTCTTGGGTGATTAGTTGACAAAAGAGGGAAGTGAACATGACAGCAGAAGCCATGGGTCCGGCAGATATGTGTGAGAACCGGAAAACGAATCTGGCGCGCCTTGAACAGGTTCTAAGCAAGATCGATGATCAGGAACCGATGTTGCAGGCCGCGACCGCGAAGGTGAGGGAAGAAGGTGTGAGTAGCTTGGAGCAAGAGAACGATGATGAAGTAATGCCTATCGATTTCGAGGCGGCGCATGAAGCGATTGATCGGGTGATCACGGCATATGTAATGGACGCGGAGGATATTCACCCGTTCAATATGAATTGCAATGTTCGAAAATGGGTGTCAACCAAAGCGGGGGAGGATTCTTCGGGCTTGGGCTCCAGTTCATGGAAGAAACGGCAGAAGGCCGTGAGGTCATTGTCGGAGTTTGCGCATGCAGCAGATGAAGTGGCGCCTTTAGTACGCAGAGCACTCAAGGATTCAGATGAAGATGTTCGTGAAACGGCAAGGCTGGTGATGTCACGCCTTTCATGATGAGAGCTACTGGAGAAAAGATATATGGGCGCCATCACCCCCGAACAACTGGCCCGCATGGCCATCGAGAACCTGTGGCAGCTGTTGCACGATCCGCGCCTGGCCGGCTGCACCCCTTACGAGGCGGCGCGGCGTATCGGCCTTGGGGAAAACCCCGCCCGGCTCGTGGAGCAGTGGTGGGACGGGCCGGAGGTGTTTCCCGGCCCCCGCCAGTGAGGTGTGCGCATGAAGGTCTATCGTTTGCCACCCTTGCCCGACCTGCGCATGCTGCGCCATCGCCAGCGGCCCGACGCCTGGGAAGAGAGTAGCACGGCGGTCTGGGGGGTTGTCGCCTATCTAACCCAGCTACTGGAGGCGGAGCGGGTTTCGGTCACCCTGCGTTACGACTATGACCCATCGCGCAAGGGACCTGAGCGTTTGCGGCTCTACCTGCTGATTACCCCTGGCCATGACCGCGAAGGCGTGCCCCTGCTGGACCTGTCGAAGCATGAGGCGGACATCGAAGCGGCCCTGACCCTGTTGCGTCAGTGGTGGGGCGGGGAAGCGGCGCCGGAACCGGTGGATGGGGCGGCCATGATCCCGGATGAAAACACCTTTGCCGCGCTCTGCCAGTTGCGTCTGCGGGACCGCATCGAGTGCGTGGATGCGGCGGAAGGCAAGGGCCTGGAACCGGCGTACTGGGTGGCCCGCTGGGGCGATGGCTTGACGCGTGCCTGGCAGGCTCAGCGCTGGGACGCCTTTTTCGACACCCTGAACGAACCGGTGCTGGTGGACATCGCGTTGATGCGCATGGACTGGGAGCAGCCCGATGGGCAGGGCGACAGCCTGGCCATCGACCTGCACAACGAGATCCGCGTGCTGGCAGGCAAGGCCTCTCCACGTGGCGGCTTTGGCGCGGCATCGCAACGCCTGCAAACTCGTGAAGAGGCCCTGCGCGAGCGCCGTTCCCTGGGCGCGGAACGGCTGCGCAAGTCGTTCGATGCCCTGCTCGATGACCTTCACCAGGGCCAGGTCTATCGCTTCAACCTGCGCGTGCTGGCGCGCCGCATGGACGAATGTCACCGTATCGCCAGCCGCATCGCTCTGCAACTGGCGCCCGACGGGGCGCTGGAGATTGTGAAACATTCGCACCATGTGCGGAAGGCGCTGCAAGGCGGGTTCCATCTTTTTTTCAACAAGAAGGAACAGCATTATTCCCCCACGTTCTCGGATGCCGAACAGATGAGATTGCCGTGCCTCAAGCAGGGTGTCCCAGAGGCCGATGCTGCGCGCTGGAAGCGCCTCTCCCAGCTGCGCAACATCATCCCGGCCGTGGTCGCCCGGGAGCTGATGCGCCTGCCTTTGCCGCAGAACGGTCATCTAAAGACACTTTGGCTGGAGACCGAGACCAAATACCCTGTCGCGGGCCGGCAGGAACCAGCCATCGCCCTGGGGCATGAGCCGGATCGCCCGGTGCCCGCGCGCATTCCCCTGTCGCAGATCAACAAACACCTGTTCGTGGCCGGGGTCACCGGCAGTGGCAAAACCACCACCTTGGTGGAAATCCTCTGCCAGCTGACGGAACAGGACATCCCCTTTCTCATCATCGAGCCCAGCAAGCGCGAATACCGGGGGCTCATCGCGCACCCAGATCTGCGCCGGCGCCTGCGCGTCTACACCTGCGGCGACGACGATCTCAGCCCGCTCAAGCTCAACCCCTTTGAGTTCGACCGCGAGCGGGTACGTCTGGACGAGCATTTGGGCATGCTCGAAGCTTGTTTCAAAGGGGCTCTGCCGCTCTTCTCGCCGCTCACCGAAATCCTGTTGCAGACCCTCCAGCAGGCCTATTTCGACCGGGGATGGGGCGAGATGGACGATGCCCGGCAAGCACCATTCCCCGCCATGCGCGACCTGCTGAGCGCACTGGACCGGGTGCTGGATGATTTCCAGTACTCCGACCGCATTGCCCTCGACCTGCGTACGGCAGCACGGGTTCGCCTGGCCAGCCTCACCCAACGCGCCGTGGGGCGGGTCTTCGACAGTGCCGTGGCCCTGCCGCCGGTGGAAGAACTGCTGGCGCACCCCACGCTCATCGAGCTGGACAAGCTCTCCCAGGAACACGCCAACCTGGTCACTCTGTTCCTGCTGCAGGCCATCAACCGGCACCTGCGTGTCAACCCCGATGCAGGCGGCGGCCTCCGCCATGTGCTGGTCATCGAGGAGGCGCACAATATCGTCGGCACCCACGGTATGGTGTCCGGTGGCGAGAACAGTGCCGACCCGCGCGCCGAGGCGGCGGCCTTCATGGTCAAGATGCTGGCCGAGGTGCGCGCCCTGGGCATGGGCATCATCATCGCCGACCAGACGCCCGCCGCCGTGGCGCCCGAGGTGCTCAAGAACACCGGCGTCAAGGTGGTGCACCGCACCGTGTCTGGTGACGACCGCGATTGCCTGGCCGAGGCCATGCTGCTCGACCCGGCCCAGAGCGACGAACTGGCCCGGCTGGTGCGTGGGGAATGCTTCCTCTACCACGAGCACCTCTACGGGCCGCAGCGGGCGCGCGTGGCGTTGAAGGCCTCGCGCAAGGACGATTTCGATCTGCAAACCGTCACCGATACGGCCCTGGATACCTGGCTGTTCGAACAGGACTGGCACAAGCGACAGTGCGAGGAACGTTTGCGTCAGTGGCTTGGGGCC
>WFTY01000505.1 GCA_015485245.1 Anaerolineales bacterium
GATGTGTATAAGAGACAGCAGTAGAATTGCGGTCAGGATGATGAGAGCGAGCGATTTTTTTTGCATGACGGCGTTTATCATACCGCACTTGGGTGGGCTTGCCAACTTGAGCGCCCCCACAGTAAGGTGGGTAAAAAATCGCGATCAACGGTTATAATTGCCCCATGACTCAGGCAGAGCATGGTCTTTCCGCGGTGTTTGGTGCTGGCAAAACCCGCTGGCAGCGGGTGGGGGTTTTCGCTGCTACGGCGGGAATGCTGTTGCTCTGGTTGTTGAACACGCCGGCCGGGCTGCTGGGCAAGGCGGATGCGGTGGGCTATGCGGTTTGTCATCGCATCGCGGCGCGTTCGTTTCAGATTGCTGGACGGCCAGTGGCTTTGTGTGCTCGTTGCACCGGACAATACCTCGGCATGCTGCTGGGGATGATTTTTCAATTGGCGTTGGGGCGCAGGCGTGCTGGCTGGCCGCGCCGCGACGTCGTTATTGTGCTGGGCGCGCTGGTGGTGGTTTACGGCGTGGATGGGGTGAATTCGTACCTGCACCTCTTGCCGGGGATGGAGCGCTGGTATCTATATGCACCCAACAATACGCTACGCTTGCTTACCGGAACGGGGACGGGGATTGCCGTCAGCGCGGGGTTGTTACCGGCGTTTCATCGTACGATTTGGCGGGGATGGGATAGGCGTCCGGTTTTTGATGGCTGGGTCCCCCTGGTGGGGGTGCTTGCCCTGGGGTTGTTGCTCGATGTTTTGGTTTTGTGGGAAAACCCATTGATCCTCTACCCCCTGGCGCTGTTAAGCGCCGCGACAGTCTTGCTCATCCTGACAATGGCTTATACAATGGTGTGGGTGATGTTCACCCGTCAGGAGAATCGCTTTGAGAACTGGAAGGCTTTGATCTTTCCCCTCGCCGCTGGTTTCACTATTGGGCTGCTGCAAATTGCCGCCCTGGACGCCGTGCGTTACTGGCTGACCGGCACATGGGACGGATTTCACTTCGGATGACAAGATAGGATGGATTTATGGATATTTTTACTGCATTCGGACTTTCTGCCAGCGCCGGGCTGAACGCGTACATCCCTTTGTTGGTGGTGGCGTTGATGGCCCGCTTTACCGGTTGGATCCGCCTGGATGCGCCCTGGGATACGCTTTCCAATGAGTGGGTGATCGGCGTGCTGCTGTTGCTCTCGCTGGTCGAGTTCTTTGCCGATAAGCTCCCGGCGGTCAATCACATTAACGATGTGATCCAATCCTTTGTGCGGCCGGTTGCGGGGGCGATCGTCTTCGCCGCCAGCACCAGCGTTGTGGATATGTCGCCCGTGCTGGCCGTGGCGGCTGGCTTGCTGGTGGCCGGGGGCGTGCACACGGCCAAGGCGGTGGCGGTGCGTCCCATGGTCACGGCCACGACGGGGGGGGCGGGGAACACCCCGGTCAGCCTGTTGGAGGATTTGATCTCCACAGCGCTTTCGATCCTGGCAGTGGTACTCCCGGTACTGATTGCCGCGATTGCGATTTTGTTGCTCTCACTGCTGCTGTGGTGGATGTGGCGGCGCGCCAATCGGCAGGCCGTTCGTTAACTCGCTTTTTTGCATTTCATTTTATGGAGGAAGAAGATGTCCGAACCCCTTTACAACGTTGATGCTTTACAGGAAACGACTGATAGCAAGAAAAACATCTGGGTTATTGTAGCCGTTGTGTTGGTGTTGTTATGCTGTTGTTGTGTGCTGCTCTTTTCTGGCGCGGTATGGTTGTGGTACAACGGCGACGCCTTGCTGGGGTTGACGGCGAACCTGCTGCCGCTGTTAATCGGTTGAGCCGGGTGGCGATTTATACATGAGACTGCTGATCGCAGACAGCATTTGGGATATATTAGCCTGCCCGGCTTGCGGCGCTGCGCTGCAGCGCGGCGACAAAGATGTTGTCTGTCAGGGGTGCGATGCCCGTTATCCTGTCACGCCCACGGGATCGCTGGATCTGCGTCTGCAGCAACCAAAGCCCTATGCAGCTGAATTTACGCTAGGGCGCGCCGTCACCGAGGCGGAAGCAGATGCGGTCTTTGGGCCGTTGCCGCTCAACCCGGCTCCCGAGGTGGATTTTTCCCACTGGCGCACGCCGTTTCACCTGACCCGTGAGCTAATGAGCCATTTCCCGCGGGCAAGGGCAGAGGACAGCTTGATGCTCGATCTTGGGTGCGGCACCACGCTTCATCGGGAGATGTGTGAGCACGCCGGGTTTACGTATGTGGGTTTGGATTACAATGCCCCTGAAGCCCCCATTCTCGGAGACGCCCACGCCTTACCCTTTCATGATGAGAGTTTTGAGTTCATCTTGTCGCTGGCGGTATTGGAGCATATTCAATACCCCTTTGTGATGATGCAAGAGGCCTATCGGGTACTCCAGGCTGGTGGGCTTTTCCTGGGCATGGTCTCCTTTTTGGAGCCGTTCCACGACAGCAGTTATTACCACCACACGCACCTGGGTGTGTTGAACTCGCTACGGGTTGGAGGCTTTGCTGTGGAGCGAATTGCTCCCAATACGGAGTGGCCTGCGCTTGTAGCGTTGGCAAACATGGCCTTGTTCCCGCGTATGCCAGCGTCCCTCGCGAAA
>WFTY01000506.1 GCA_015485245.1 Anaerolineales bacterium
CGCGGAACACCACCGCATCCCCCATCGAAAGGTCAATCTGTGAACGATACAGAGAACACAAGCTACGCCGGCCTGACCGCAGAGCCGCCTTCCCCACCCGCGGCAGCCGAAGCCCCGCCCCTGGTCAGCGCTCCAGCGCAGGCGCCGCGCCCCTATGTCACCTACGCGCTGATCGCCGTGACCACTCTGGTTTATCTGGGGCAACTGGCTTCCGAAGCGATCCTCGGTTTTGACATCCTGGTTGCGCTGGGGGCCAAGATCAACGAGTTCATCGCCGCAGGTGAGGTATGGCGCCTGCTCACCCCTATCCTACTGCACGGCTCGTTGTTGCACATTGGCTTCAACATGTACGCCCTGTACATCTTCGGGCCGCGGATGGAATTCGCCTTCGGCCGCTGGCGTTTCATCGCCCTCTATCTCCTCAGCGGTTTTGCCGGCAACGTGTTCTCGCTGATGTTCACCCAGGCGCCCTCCGTGGGATCATCCACAGCAATCTTTGGTTTGCTGGGGGCCTACGGCGTCTACATTCATCACAACCGGAGACTGTTTGGCGAAGCGGGCAGCCGCGCCTCGCTGAACAGCATCATCCGCATCGCGGCGATCAACCTGGTCATCGGCCTCTCCCCCGGAATCGACAACTGGGGGCATGTGGGAGGCTTGCTGGGCGGAGGGATGTTCGCCTGGCTGGCCGGCCCGCTATTGACAGTGCAGGGCATCACCCCGCCCTATCGCCTGGGGGATCGCCGCACAACCGAAGCCATCTGGCAGGCGGTCGCTCTCACAGCCGGGTTGTTTGGTGCCCTCGCCGCGGGCGCGCTCTACTGGATCGGCCGCTGAGGCCGCTCAATAGAATTTTGGGGGACGTTTTTGCATAAACGCCTGGACTCCCTCACGGTGTTCAGAGTGATGTTGAGCGATGGCCTGCAACTGACCCTCATACTCCAGCACATCTTCCAGGTTGGGCAACAACGCATGATTGAAGGCGCGCTTGGTCAACCCCATTGCCTTTACCGGCCCGCGCGCCAGCTGCTGTGCCCAGGCCATCGTCTGCGCGTCCAGCTCATCCGGCGAGGTCACGCGATTAACCACGCCCCAGTCAAGCGCCTGGGCGGCGTCGAAGGGAACGTTGGAAAACGCCAGTGCGCTGGCGCGCCCCAAGCCGATCATCAGCGGAAGAAAGAGCGAGACCCCCGAATCCGGCACCAGCCCGATGCCCAGAAACCCCACTGTAAAGCGCGTCCCTTCCGCAGCGATGCGCAGATCACACGCCAGGGCGATGCCCAACGCCGCGCCGGCGACCGCGCCGCGCAGCGAGGCCAACACCGGCTTCTCCAAACGGCGGAGCTGCACAATCAGCGGGTTATACGTCTGCCGCAAGTGCTGGTAATAGGATTCCCCAGCCACCTGCTCCATCTCTCTCAAATCCTGGCCGGCGCTGAAGTAGTTCCCGCTCCCGCGCAACACCACACAACGCACATCGGGATCAGAGGCCTCAGCGCGTAGCGCTCGCTGCAAAGCGCGCGTCATTTCCAGGTTAAAAGCGTTGGCGCGCTCCGGTCGGTTGAGCGTCAACGTCAATACGTGATCCTGTCGTTCAATCAACAAAGTGGGGGAGGTCATCATGCCAATCCATTTGAGTTCGATTCAGGGATGAAAAACCCGGCCTCAGGTGAGGTCGGGCGGGAGTACCATAGAAGCGAAACGCCGTAGATCAGAACGGCTCATCGTCATCTGTATCGATTTCATCGCCAAAGAAGAAATCATCATCTTCATCGTAATCATCCTCTTCGGCGTAATCGATGCTCAGCTCAACATCGGTCTCCGGAAAACGCACCCACAAGATCAACAGATCGCCTTCTTCGGTGGTCAAGCTGCGGGCCGCTACAATGGGGACCTCGTCAGGAAAGCCTTCCAGGGTGCGGTATTCCAGTTGAATATTCTGCTGGTTCCGCCAGGCGCGCCGGCAACGCTCCACTAAATCCTGGCCATCAAAAGTGCGCAGGCGCGTGGTCACAATTTCAGATTGCAGACTGCTCTCCGCCAGACCTTGCACCCACAAATCGGATGTAGCTTCAAACGTCGGCGCGGGGCCTTCAATAATAGTAATTTTATCTTCCATGCGTTCCTCAAAATGCCGCTTTGGCGAATTTCGGGAATCTTACCACAGATACTGGACGCGAACAGGAAAAATCCACACCGGTTAACGATTGCTCTGGTTCTGGAAAGCGGTGTGAATCTCCAGCAAAGCCAGCATCACGCCATCCATGAAGTCGGTGATGCGTCGAAACATATCGCTCCAAACGGATGGCGAGTGCACCGCGGCAGCCTCATAGACCTCGTACATGGCTTCCAGCAAATTGTTGCGAAAGAACAAAAAAGCCTGGGTGGCCTCAATGATGTTCAGATTCGCCCGGTGAGCACGCACCGCATATTCATACCCCAAAGAGCGGGCTTCTGCCTGCCCGCTGGCGCCATCATCGGAGGAGAGATAAGCACGCAGCGATTGCAACAACGAGCGCCCGCTGAGGCGGTACTGATAGCGCGCGTTCTCATCCAGCTTCTGATACCAGGATTCCTGCTCCAGTTGACCCTCGCCGATGCGAAAGCGTGTCTGCTTGAGGGCGGTACGAATCACCAGCTCGGATTCATCTACCGAGGTCGCCTGGTTAGCCTGCATCCAGAATTCAATTTCATCACGTCGAAAGCGGCGATGGCCCCCCGGAGTGCGATGCACGGGTAATTTCCCCTGATCGGCCCAGTTCCGCACGGTGCTGGGATGCACGCCAAGCAAAGCCGCTGTCTCGCCGAGATTCATCCATTCCATCGCCACAATCTCCTCAGGTCAGACCTCCGTCGCCAGCGCGGCGCGCTCCACAACAGACAAGCCTTCATCCGCTTCCCGACGAAAGGCACTCACATCAACACCCCGAAGCATCCACAGCGTAATGGCAACCATCACGGCCATCGCTGCGAACACCACCACATAACCGGCCACGCCGTTGCTGAACAGCAAGTGGATTA
>WFTY01000507.1 GCA_015485245.1 Anaerolineales bacterium
GCTGCCCGTCGGCGGATTACTTCCGCGCTCAGGGGTTAGGCAATCTGTGCCGGGTGAGTTGGTGCAACCTGGATTATCCGCTGGCCGATCGTTGGGATGTGACCCTGGCCCGTAGCCAGACGCTGGCAGGCGGCGCGGCATACTGCGATTTTCGCTTTGGTGCTGGATCGGTCGATTAACAACAGAGATGTGCGGCGTGTGTTGCTGCCGCACATCCCTGGGATACGTTTTATTGACGCGTGGGTTACAAATCGCGTTTAATGGTTTCGTATTCTTCACGGCTGATTTCGCCGCGGGCGTAGCGTTGGTCGAGTATCTCCCTGGCGGAAGGCTGCCGGGGGGCAGCCGGGCCGCTCTGAGCGCCGTTGAACAGCGCCTTTACCAGCCACACCCCGCCGAAGATCAGGCCGCCCCAGAAGAGCAGCATCAGAAGCAAACCGATAGCACCAAATCCCATTCCAAAACCCATCATGATACACACTCCTTTTGTGTGAATTTCTGTTGTTAGTCCAAATCCTTCAGCATTTCCAGATACTGCTCACGGGTGATTTCGCCGCGGGCGTAACGGGCTTGCAGGATCTCGCGCGCCGATTGCTCTGCGCCGGGTTGCGTGAAGAGTGTGTTGGCGCTACCGGCGGACAGCCGTCGCACTGCCCAGATCACCAGCCAGATGATCGCGCCGATCACCAAAATGTTGATCACCAGTCCGATCCAGCCGTAGGCGCCGAACCCGCCGCCCCAGCCGCAGCATCCAAAAAGTCCAGGTCCCATCATATTGTGCCTCCTTGTTCGTCTCTTGTGCTCTTTCCGAGAGCACGTTGATTGACTGTTTACGTTCTAATCTTATCGGGAGACTGTGAAGGCAGATTGAAGTGAATTTAAAGGTTTGGTAAAGAAAGCCCCCCAGCCAGCCTGGGGGCAAAGTCCGGCTTTGCGCCGGCGAGGTTTAAGCCTCGGTGACGGGTAATGTAAAGGTAAACCTGCTCCCCTGATCGCGCCCTGCGCTTTCGGCCCAGATGCGCCCCCCGTGCGCCTCGACCAGGTGTTTGGAAATCGTCAGCCCGATGCCGCTGCCACCCCCGGCGCGCGAGCGTGATTTATCCACGCGATAAAAACGGTCGAAGACGTGGGGCAGGTGCTCCGCAGGGATGCCGATGCCGGTATCTTCCACGGTGACCAGCAACCAGTGTTTGGCCGCTGATCTGCGTGTTTCCGCGGCCAGCCGGGGGTGGTTGTGCCCCTGGTGCAGGGAACAACGCACCCGCACCGCTCCCCCCGCGGGGGTGTATTGCAAGGCGTTCCCCATCAGGTTGATGAGCACCTGGGCGATGCGGTCGCGGTCAGCCAATATGCCGGGCAGCCCCTCGGCCAGGTCGAGTTCAAGCTTCACGCCCTTCTCGTCAAATTGAGGGCGCAACCTGCGGGCCACCGATTCGATCAGCGCTGGCAGATCCAGTGGAAGGCGTTCCAGTGCGTAAGCGCCCCCTTTCTCTCTTCCCAGAGCCAGCGCTTCCACACGGGAGAGTTCCTGGAGGTCGGCGACCAGTTTTTGCAGGCGTTCCGCCTCGCGGTGGATGTCCTGAAAGGTCTCCGCAGTGGGGGGCAGGACTCCGTCTATCAGGCCCTCCATCGAGCCTTTGATCGTGGTCAGGGGGGTGCGCAGTTCGTGAGAAATGTCGCCGATTAGCTGCCGGCGCATGTGCTCGGTTTGCGCCAGTTTTTCGGCCATGCGGTTGAAGCTGATCGCCAGTTGGGCCAGTTCGTCCGCCTCAGCGGGGTTGCCAGGGACGCGAACGCGCTCGTCGTAGTGCCCCTCGGCGATGTGCTGGCTGGCGGCCATCATCTCCTGGATAGGGGTGACCACCTGCCGGCTGACGAACCAGCTGGCGGCCAGCGCGGCGATGAAAGCCGCCAGCGCGGCGCGCGTCAGCGCCTCGTTGACGGCGCTGCGAAAACTGGTGAACAAGTCGCTCTCGAGGTAATCGTTAGCGCTATTGCCCATCATCCCCATCCCCGCGCTATCGCCCATCATCGGCATCATCACGGCCAGGTGGCGGTCGAACGCGGTGGGGATGGAGAACTCGGTTGAGGCTGCCAGCACGATGATGCCCACGGTGATGACCAGTAAATAGGAGATGAAGATCTTCCAGCCCAATCGCTGGCGAATATGGCGCAGCATGGTTATATCCTTTCGTCGGCGAAGCGGTAGCCGACGCCGCGCACGGTGGCGATGAAGTGTTCCCCGATTTTGCGGCGGATGTGCCCGATGTGTACGTCCACCACGCGGATCTCGCCGTAGTAGTCGTGTCCCCACACTTTTTCCAGCAGGCGTTCGCGGCTGAAGACCATGCCCGGCTGTTCGGCCAGCGCCAGAAGCAGGTCGAATTCGGTTGTAGTCAGCTCAACCGGTTGTTCGTCCACCCACACCTGACGGCTGCCGCTATCAATGCGCACGTGTTGAAAGCTGAGCACCTCGCCGGTCTTCGCCGCGCCGGTGTGCAGCCGCCGCAGGGCGGCCTTGACGCGCGCCACCAGTTCGCGCGGGCTGAAGGGCTTGGTCACATAATCGTCGGCCCCCACGGAAAGCCCGACGATCTTATCGGTTTCTTCTGTTTTGGCCGTCAGCATGATGACGTAGACATCCGACTCGCGGCGCAGGTGGGTGAGCACCTCGATGCCATCCATGCCGGGGAGCATGATGTCGAGCACGATCAGGTCGGGCTTGAAGGCACGGGCGGCCTTGAGCGCGCCGGGGCCGTCCGCCGCGGTGTAGACCTGGTAGCCTTCTTTCTCCAGGTAGGAAGTGACCAGCTTGAGAATGCCGGGTTCGTCGTCTACAACCAGTATCTTTGCCTTCGCCATGTAGATCTCCTGAGAATGTCAGGTTGCCGCCTGCGCCACGGTGAACACAGAAATTGCATCCCGTTTGCCTTTGAGTTGTCGCCGTCCCAGCGGTTGGGCGCGCTCTTTGGCGGCCATACGCTGCCAGGTGGCCTCGCTGATGAGGGTCTGGCCGCCTGTGGCGATGCTTTCCAAGCGGGCTGCCGTGTTGACGACGTCGCCGATGGCGGTGTAATCCAGCCGCCGCGCCGAGCCGATGCTGCCGACGATGGCGTCACCGGTGTTGATGCCGATCCCCAATTGGAGTTCGGCGGCGCCTGTAAGGTGCTGCCATTGACCTTTGAGCTGGCAAAAGCGCGCTTGCATTTCCTCCGCGCAGGCCAGCGCGCGGTTGACGTCATCCTGCAGGTCGGTCGGCGCGCCGAAGATGACCATCAGGCCGTCACCCAGGAATTTGTCTAATGTGCCGTCGTAGTGGAAGACCACTTCGGTCATGGCTTCCAGGAAATCGTTGAGCAGGTCTACGACCTGTTCCGGCGGCAGCGCTTCTGAGAAGTGCGTGAACCCGCGGATGTCGGCGAACAGCACGGTGATCTGCCGCCGTTCCCCATCGGTGGTCAGGCTGCCGCGGTCGAGAATTTGCTGCGCTACCTGATAAGAGACGTAACGCCCCAGCAGGTCTTTGACGCGGCCTTCTTCCCGCTGGTGGTGTTCGATCTCCAGCCCCGCCTGGCGCACAATCAGGCTTTGAGCGGCAAAGGTGAGGGCGAAGCCCAACGCCAGGATAGCGGTGACCGTGCGCGCGCTTTTCTGCAGGGCGGATTGCATCTGCGACAGGGGCTCATCAACAACCACGATGTACTGCTCTGCTTCCACCTGGATGGGAGCGGCGTACCGCAGGAGAGTGGCGTCGTCCGCTGCGATCAGTTGGGTCACCGGTTGCCCGCTGGCAACAACCTGAGCGACTTCCTCCAGGTCGGAGGGTTTCCCCAGGCGTTCCGGATCGCCAGCGCCGATGATTTCTCCGTTGGCGTCGCTGACTTCCAGGCGTACCATGGAACCGTATTCCATCTCCGTCTCAATCAGGCGCTGGAGCGGGTTGGCCTGGGCCATGCGGGTTTGCATCTTGGCGCGTTCAGCTTCGCTTTGGGGCTGGTTGATCATGCCTTGAAACTGGTGGCTGATGCGCTCGGTGACGCGAGCGACACGCTCCTGGGCGGTCTCTGTGGCGTAACGGATGTAGTTGTCCTTTTCCATCCGCGTCAGCACCAGGCCGGTCAGGAGGGTGACGAGGATGGCCGCGATCAGTCCTTGAGAGAAAAAGCGGGAGAGCAACAGTTGATAAGGACGCTTGAAAAGTTTGTGAGTTGGCATGTTGTTCTGCGATGGGGGCGAGTGAGCGACCGGCTGGCATCAAACCGGTCGCTCACTCGGATGATGATTTTCAGGCGTCTACGCGGAAGTTGCGCATCATGCCCATGTCTTCGTGTTCCAGGTTGTGGCAGTGGTACAGGTACAGGCCGGTGAAATCCTCGAACTTGAGCAGGATTTTCACGCGTTCACCAGGCATCACCAGCACGGTATCCATCCAGCCATCATCCACGTAGCCGTCTTTGAGGGTTTCCCAGGCGGCGCGGCCGGCGGAATCGATTTGCCGCTCGATGATTTGGAATTGCAGCAGGTGGACGTGCATCGGGTGGGGCAGCGCCATACCGCCGCCCATGCCCATGCCGCCGCCCTGGTTGACAAACTCCCAGACCTCCAGGTCGCCCAGTTTGACGATTTCTTCGGGCGCCACGTCGGTCATCTCAAAGGAGCGCCCGTTGAGCGTCCAGCCGCGCCCCATGGTCATTGCCAGGGTGAACTCGCGCGGCGAATTCTGGTTGACGGCCTCGGCTTTATCGTGCCAGGTGATCGTGGAAAGGCGTTCCGGCAGCGTCTCCGCAGCGCTCTCTTCGCGTTCAACCTTCACGTTCAGGACGGGGTAGGTGGCGTTGCCGCCGGGCGCGGCGGAAGGCAGGTTCACCAGGCGCAGTTCATCGCCCACGGCGCGGTCGCTGAAGTCTACCCACAATTCCAGGCGCTGTGCGGGGGCCAGGGTGATGTACTCGCGCTGCACCGGCTTCTCCAGCAGGCCGCCGGTGGTGGCAATCACCGTCAGCGGGGTGCCATCTTCCCAGGCCAGCTTGTAGATGCGCGAGTTCGAGCCGTTGTGCAGCCGCAAACGGTAGGGGCGCGTGGCCACCGGTAGCGTGAAATCGGCTTTGCCGTTGATCAGGATGCGGTCCCCCAGGAAGCCCATCATTTGGTTGGGGTTATAGACCAGCTGGTTGTTATCGTCAAACAGGCGGTCCTGGATCACCACAGGGACATCATACTCGCCGGAGGGCAGGCCAAGGGCTTGCTCTTCTTCATCGTGGATCAGCAGCAGCCCGGCCAGGCCGTAGTAAGCCTGGGGGCCGGTGCGCCCGTGGGGGTGAGGGTGATACCAGTACGTCCCGGCGCGGTCGTCCACGGTGAAGTTGTAGACGTAGGTCTCGCCGGGCGGGATCACCAGCCGGGGGTGGCCGTCGGCCTCCACGGGGACGTGCAAGCCGTGCCAGTGGACGATGGATTCTTCATCCAGCTCGTTGGTGAAGTGGATGCGCACCCGCTGGCCGTTTTGCAGGTTGATGATCGGCCCCAGGTAGCTATCTGGCAGGGGGATCAGGGCGTCAGCCGGGCCGTTGAGCAGCTCGGCCTGATATTGCCACACACGCGTCGGCGCCCCAGGGAGGATCTGCACCTCGGCGGGGGTGGCCCGCAGGGCGATCTCTACGTCTGGGAGTTCTCCAGATGTGGTCGCCGTCGCCGCGGCGGTTCCCGCCGCCACGGCCTGATCTACAGCGGTGCAGGCGCTCAGAAACTTGGACAGGCCGCCGGTGACGAGCGCAGCTGCGCCCA
>WFTY01000508.1 GCA_015485245.1 Anaerolineales bacterium
CCGCCCATTCTCCCAGACGATCCCGCGCCTCCCCCCTCCCCCCGCACATTATCCCGCGTATGGATCCCCGTTGCGTTGCTCATCGGATTCGCGCTGGGGATCGGGGGCGGTTTCCTGCTCTGGGCGCGCCCGGCAGCACAAAGCGCAGCCGAAGAAAGCGCCCCCCGCTCACGCGTCGCCACGCTGGTTGAATCGATCAACCCGCCAGAGGGTTACGAACTGCCTGTGCGCTTCAACGACCTGGGCCCCGGCCTGTTGGAAGCTGGCGCCATCGACCTGCCCCGCTTCATCCAGGTATATCAAAACGCCGGGCGCCCCCTGACCCCCGAACAACTGACCATCCTCCAGGAGGGCAGCGCACAAAATGTAGTGCTCAACCGGGAAAACGCATATTTCCTGCTGAACTTCTTCTGGGCCGTCGGGCTGGCAAATCAGAATCCCATCCTGACCACAGGGCCGATGATGGCCTATGGGCCCGAACAGGTGGGGCGCTTCGCTTCCACCGGCGGCTGGACGCTGGGTCAGAAACCGGCCATTGAGATCTACGCCAGCGCTCCCCTGCTCGCCCTGACCCCCGAACAGCAGGCCCGCCTGGAACGCGTGGCTCAACTAGTCTACCGGCCCTGCTGCAACAATCCGACCCATTTCCCCGACTGCAATCACGGGATGGCGATGCTGGGGCTGTTGACGCTGATGGCCTCCGAAGACGCCAGTGAAGCGGAAATGTTTGCGGCGGCAAAATACGCCAACGCCTTCTGGTATCCACAGCAATATTTTGAGCTGGCCCTGTACTTCGATACCGTCGAAGGCCAGGACTTCGCCTCGGTGGATGCAGCCCGCGTCGTCAGCCGCGACTTTTCCTCCGGCTCTGGCTTCGGCCAGGTTCATCAATATCTGGCCGACAACGGCCTGCTCCAACAGGCTCCCGGCAGCGGGAACAGTTGTGGGGTTTAGGACATTTTATGAACTTCAACAAACGCACACTCGTTTTCCTCCACGCCCTGTTTTTCGTCCTGGGGTTTTCGCTCATCTTCATCGTCGGATGGGGCGGCGCGGCGACGCTGCTGGGGCGCGCCTTCGGCAGCTCCAAGGCCCTGATCGGAAAAATCGGCGGCGTGGTGGTCATCTTGTTTGGCCTGCACACCCTGGACATCATCAAAATCCCCTGGCTGTCCTACGACACCCGTCCGGAGTTCGCCGGCGATAACAAACGCGGCCTGGCCGCCTCGGCGCTGATGGGCGTTTTCTTCGCCGCGGGGTGGACGCCGTGCATCGGCACAACCCTGGGGGCGATCCTCACCCTGGGGTTCAGCGCTCAAACCAGCGGCCAGGCGATGGTGCTGGCCAGTGGCTATGCGCTGGGGTTGGGGATTCCCTTCCTGCTGATCGGCCTGGGCATGGAGCGGGCCACCAATTTCGTGCGCCGCTTCCAACCCCACCTGCGTAAGGTTCAGATCGCCAGCGGCGTCTTACTCCTTGCCATCGGCGTCATGCTGCTGACCAACCAGCTCACCCTGATCGCCATCTGGGCGCAGCGCAATGGCTTTTTCCTCGATCTCCCCCTGGGGGCAGGCGTCACGCCGACGTACTTCCTCTCCGTCCTGGCGGGGTTGATCTCGTTCCTCTCGCCCTGCGTGCTACCGCTGGTCCCTGCCTACATCGGCTACCTGAGCGGACACGCCTTCACCCCCGTGGCCGAAGCGGACGCCGCTTAGACCCGACAGGAGAAATTTAACGATCCACAAAGTGAGGCGCACCATGTTCCTGACGACATCGGATCCCGTTTGCAACATGAAGGTACAGAAAAGATCGGCCGCCGCGACCGCAGAATACAACGGCAAGACCTATTACTTCTGCTCCCCCCAATGCAAAACCGCCTTCAAGAAAGCCCCTCTGCGCTACCTGAACCAGGGGAATTTCAGCAAGAAACCAACCCACAAGAAAAAGAAAGGCGGCGGTTGTTGCGGCTAACCACGCGCCCTTCGCTGTACTCGCCGAGAAAGGCATCGCCCGGCGGTTCGACAGGACACAAAAACCTATGAGCAACAAGACCTCTCCAAGCACTCTGCTCGGCAACCGCAACCAGTGGAACGCGCTGCTGGTGGTGCTCTTCCTCCTGGGAGGCGCGTGGGCTTATTTCTCTCGTATCCCGCCCACAGCCACCACAGACGGCGCGCCGCCCCCCAGCCCGCGGGAGGGCTTCTCTGCCCCCGATTTCACCCTGGAATTGCTCAGCGGCGGCGAGGTGACTCTCTCCGACCTGCGCGGCCAGGCTGTGATGATTAACCTGTGGGCCTCCTGGTGCCCTCCCTGTCGGGCGGAAATGCCCGCCATCGAACGCGTCTATCAGGACTTGAAAGACGAGGGCCTGGTGGTGCTGGCGGTCAACACCACCTATCAGGATAGCGAATCGGCGGCGGCAGCGTTCGTCGCTGAATTCGGCCTCACCTTCCCCATCCTCCTCGATCGCACCGGCGCTGTCAGCAACCGCTATCAACTGCGCGGCCTGCCCAGCACCTACTTCGTCGATCGGGAGGGCGTCATCCGCTCGGTGGTGGTTGGCGGCCCCATGAGCGAGGGATTGATCCGCGCCAAAATCCAGGAAATCCTCGAGGAGACGCCCTGATGTTCCCCTATCTTTCCATCGGCCCTCTGCTGGTACAAACCCCCGGGTTGGCCTTGCTCGCCGGCGTGTACATCGCCATGTCTTTGATCGAAAAAGCGGCCATACGCCTCAAGCTAAACCAGGAACACGTCTACAACGTCGTGTTTTGGGGACTGGTGGCAGGCATCGTGGGCGCCCGCCTGGCTTATGCCGCGCGCTACCTCTCGGTATATCTGGAGACGCCCCTCAGCCTGTTCGCCCTCAACCCGCAAACGTTATCGCCCACGGACGGCGCGCTGATCGGGGCTTTGGTTGCCATCGTATACGGTCGCCGCAAGCAACTTCCCCTGCGCGCCACACTGGATGCGCTGGCCCCCGGCCTGGCCGCATTCATGATCGCTGTGGGCGTATCCCACTTCTTGAGCGGGGACGCCTTCGGCGCGCCGACCAACCTGCCCTGGGGCATCTACCTGTGGGATGAAGTCCGGCACCCCACTCAGGTCTACGAGACCATCCTGGCGATCGGCGTATTCCTGGTGGTGTGGAAACAACCACTGGGGCGCGCGGGCACAGGGGTAAACTTCCTGTTACTGGTGGCGCTTTCAAGCGGCGCGCGCCTGTTTCTGGAAGCCTTTCGCGGCGACAGCTTGATCTGGCTCGATGGCTGGCGCGCCGCCCAGATCATCAGCCTCGGCCTTTTGATATTCAGCCTGAAGCTGATGCAAAGCTGGAATGCTCCAGCGAATCAACGATGAACTGGAGGACTGACGT
>WFTY01000509.1 GCA_015485245.1 Anaerolineales bacterium
AGGTCAATCGTGCGGATGGCTTGCAGGTGCGCCACCTGGCGTTCCATTTCGGCGTGCGCCTGCATGCGTTGCAGCGTGGTGCTGGCGATGTCGGTGAGGGCGCTGAGGAGTTGCAATTCCTCCGCGGTGATCTGGCGCGGCAGTTTGCAGGAGACGAACATCACCCCGGCGATGTTCTGGGCGGCGGGAATCGGCAGGCAGGCCCCTCCCCAGCCTTCAGGGATTTCCTGGAGCGGGGAGGGGAGTCGCGCCAGCGGATCGCGGGCGAATTCTGTGGAGATGTGTGGCTCGCCGGTGGCGAAGACCGTCCCGGCGATGCCCTCGCCTGGGCGCAGCGGTTTCTCCGGGAACTGCTGGAACCACCCTCGCGTGACGGCGACCTGCAGCAGGCCTCGGGCCGAATCGTACAGCCAGATCGCGCCGGCGGGCAAATCGAGGGTGGTCAGCGTTTCGTCCAGCAGGATGGGAAGGGCCTCATCTACGTTTTGCGCGTTGCGTAACGCACCGGAGATTTTGTTGATCGCTTCCAGTTTGGCCAGCCGGTGGCGGATGCTCTCCTCCTCAGTGGCAGCACGCCAGCCTTCTTTTGCTGCAACTGTCTCTTCGGGCGGAGCGGCGATCCCCGCGGGGCCGAAGATGAAATCGAACTGGCCGGCGCGCAGCTTGCGTCGCGCTTGCTCTTCATCCTCGGCGGTTTCGACGGTAAAGCCGTTGTCTTCCAACAGACGCTTCAGGCTGGCGCGTCGACGTTTGTTGCTGATAACCACTAACACACGCGACATGATACACCCTCAGGTTGAAGTGGTTTTTCTCTATTGTACTCGAAACCAAAGTCGTTGTCTCAATTGCGGCCAATGTGCTATAATCGGCGCACTGGCGACGCCTGAAAGCAGTTGCCGTGGATGGTTGATGTGACCGTTGTAACCCGTTTGAATAATAATAACACCAACGCCAATGCCTCCGACGATCGCTTTCGTCGGGCGGTGCGTTGCGGGTTGCCGGTGATTTGATTTAGGTGCTTGCGAATTCATCGCCCGATGCTGGAGACAGCAGAGGGCGATTTTTTTTGGCAATCAATTTGGAGGAGCATATGTATAAAACTCATACCTGCGGCGAGTTGACCCTCGATCATTGTGGTCAGCGGGTCACTCTGGCCGGATGGGTGCATCGACGTCGTGATCATGGCGGCGTGACTTTTGTGGATTTGCGCGACCGCTTTGGCCTGGTGCAAATCGTCGCCGATTCGACGGCCCATCCGGAAGCGCATCAGGCCATGGAGCCGGTGCGCGTTGAGTGGGTGGTTCAGATCGAGGGCAAGGTGCGAGCCCGCCCGGAGGGGATGGTCAACCCTGATATCTCCACCGGCGAAATTGAGGTGGACGTTCACGCGGTGCGCGTGCTCAATCCGGCGAAGACGCCGCCCATTTACATCAACAAAGAAAGCGAAATTGACGAGCAGGTGCGCTTGCGCTATCGGTATCTCGATTTGCGCCGGGCGCGCATGCGCCGTAATCTGGAGCTACGCCATCGGGTGATCAAATTTATTCGCGATTACCTCGACGCGCGCGGTTTCCTTGAAGTGGAGACCCCTATTCTGTTCAAGACCACCCCGGAGGGCGCGCGCGACTACCTGGTGCCTTCGCGGTTGCACCCGGGGGAATTCTATGCCCTGCCGCAATCGCCGCAGCAGCTCAAGCAGTTGCTCATGGTCGCCGGGGTGGAGCGCTATTTCCAGATCGCCCGCTGTTTCCGTGATGAAGATCAGCGCGGCGACCGCCAGCCGGAGTTCACCCAGCTCGACCTGGAGATGTCCTTCGTCGAGCGCGAGGACGTGATCGCACTGATTGAAGCGATGTTCACCGAGCTGGTCGCGCAGGTCGTGCCGGAGAAGCGCGTGCTGCAAACCCCCTGGCCGCGCTTTACCTACGAAGAGGTGATGAATCGTTTTGGCAAGGATAACCCCGACATCCGTTTTGGCCTGGAGCTGGTAGACATTGGCGACCTGGCGACGGGGTGCGGTTTTGGCGTCTTTGAACGCGTGATCGCCGCGGGCGGTCAGGTGCGCGGCATCAATGCCCGCGGGCTGGGCGATTACAGCCGCAAGCAGATTGAAGAGTTGACCGGATTTGTCTCCCGCTATGGCGCCAAGGGCCTGGCGTATATCGCTCTCCCCTCCGAAGGCGGCCAGCGCTCTTCGTTTGCCAAGTTCCTTTCCGAAGAGGCGTTGCAGGGCATCCTGGAGCGCTTTGAAGCTCAAGCGGGCGACCTGTTGCTCTTCGTCGCCGATCAGCCCGCGGTGGTGGCCGAGAGCCTGGGGCGGCTGCGCGAGCTTTTGGGCGACCGCCTGGGGCTGCGCGACCCGGATGTGCTGGCCTTTTGCTGGGTGCTCGATTTCCCCTTTGTGATGTGGAACGAAGATGAGCAGCGCTGGGACCCCAGCCATCACCTCTTTACCGCACCCATGCCGGAGGATATCCCCCTGCTGGATAGCGACCCTGGGAAGGCGCGCGGTCAGCAGTACGATCTGGTGCTCAACGGCTACGAAGTCGGTGGTGGTTCGATCCGTATCCATCAGCGCGAGTTGCAGGCCAAAGTTTTTGAATTGATCGGCCTGGATCCCGAGGTAGCCGCGGAGCGCTTTGGGCATATGCTGGAGGCCTTTGAGTACGGCACGCCGCCGCACGGGGGCATTGCCCCCGGCATCGATCGCATCTGCATGATCCTGGCGGGAGAGCCGAATATCCGCGAGGTGATCGCCTTCCCCAAAAATCAAAACGCCCGCGATGTGATGGCCGACGCGCCATCGCCGGTGGAACCGGAACAGCTCAAGGAATTGCATATCGGTTTGGAGTTGGGCGATTAGGTGTATGGGTATCAAAAGGAGTGGAACAATGACAGTGCCAATAATTCGCGTGGAAAATATCGCTGATTATGTTGACCAGGAAGTCGCCGTGCAGGGGTGGGTGTATAACCGCACGCATAAGGGCAAGCTGGTCTTTTTGCTGGTGCGCGATGGGTACGGTTTTGTGCAGTGCGTGGCGTTCAAGCATGACCTGCCGGAGGAGACCTTTGAGCAGATCGTTCATCTGACGCAGGAATCTTCGGTGGAGATCCGCGGGGTGGTGCGCGCCGATCAGCGCGCTCCCGGCGTCCCTGGCGGGTATGAGATCGGGATCAGCGATTTCAAGCTGATTCAGCGCGCTGCAGAGGATTACCCCATGGCTTTGAAAGAGCATGGCGTGGACTTCGCCCTGGAGAACCGCCATTTCTGGCTGCGTATGCCCAGTCAGTGGGCGGTGCTGCGCGTGCGCGCCGTTGTGATACGCGCCATCCGCGACTGGCTGGACGACCATGGGTACATCAACATGGATACGCCTATCCTCACCCCCGCGGCTGCCGAGGGTACCACCACCTTGTTCTCCACAGAATATTTCGATGAGGGCACCGCTTACCTGGCGCAGACCGGGCAGCTTTACAACGAGGCCAATATCTTCGCCTTCAAGAAGGTGTATTGCTTTGGCCCCACCTTCCGGGCGGAGAAGTCGAAGACCCGCCGCCACCTGACCGAGTTCTGGATGGTGGAGCCGGAAGTGGCCTTCTGCGATCTGGACGCGCTGATGGAAATCGAAGAGCAGTTTGTCTCCTACATCGTCCAGCGCGTGCTGACGGATTGCGCTGCGGAGTTGCAATCGCTGGGGCGCGACACCAGCTTGCTGGAAAAGGTGACCCCGCCGTTCCCGCGCATTTCCTACGACGAGGCGGTGAAGCTGCTGGCAAAGTTGCGCGCGGCAGCCGAAGACCCCGAGCAAAGGGAGCTGCTCGCTTTTGAGTGGGGCGAGGACTTCGGCGCGCCGCACGAAACCGCCCTCACGCAGCAGTTTGAGAAGCCGGTCTTCGTCTACGGGTATCCGACGGCGGTGAAAGCCTTCTACATGGAACCGTGGCCGGGCCGCCCCGGAGTTTGCAAGAGCGTGGACTTGCTCGCCCCGGAGGGGTACGGCGAGATCATCGGCGGCAGCGAGCGCATCTCCGACCCGGAGCTGTTGCTTCAGCGCATCCGCGAGCACAACCTGCCGGAGGAGGCCTATCGCTGGTATCTGCAACTGCGCCGTTATGGCAGCGTGCCGCACAGCGGTTTTGGGTTGGGCGTGGAGCGCACCGTCACCTGGCTGACGGGAATCCGCCATATTCGCGAGACGATCCCCTTCCCGCGCACCATTAATCGGGTGTATCCTTGAAAATTAAAAATTTTTTGGGATAGCCAAATTCCCTTCCCGCGGGTGGGGATTCATGGTATAAGATAAGCGCCCTGCTGTGTACGTGATGCAGCTCTTGCGTTTTGAGCCAACACTTACTTTTAATCGGCCCAAATTTCTGCGCTGACGCGATAGGCTTCGGCCAAGGCGGATACGTGGATGAGGGCCACTACCTGCGAGAGCAGGTTCAAAACTTGGTTGCACACGGCATGGCGGGGTGTCTGCCTGATGGCAGAGCAAACGAGGCGGCTGCAAAGCCGCCTTTCGTGTTGGGGGGTACAATTCTTGCATCGGGTGATTTGGGCTTTGAGGCTTTGACCTGGCGAGCGCGCTAATCCTGTAAGCTGGATGGAGAATATCGAGAGATCTGGAGGAGTGGTGATGAAAAAAAGCAGCCAATTTGGATGGTTTGTATTTGGCGTGTTGGTGTCCGCCACCCTGGCGTGTAGTTTGCTGGTGCCGCCGCCTCCACAGGCGATTCCGACGTCCACACCTGATTTCACTATGACGGCGATAGTAGAGACGCTGGAAAGCCTGCAATCG
>WFTY01000510.1 GCA_015485245.1 Anaerolineales bacterium
GGCCTGCGCCTGGGGGCAGCCGCGGGTACGACGCGCGGCTTCGACGCGGACACTTTTGTGCAAATCGGCAATCTGATTGCGAATTTGCTGGATTCAAAGGGGGAAGATGCCGTGGTGAGGCGTGTGCGGGAGGAAGTGGCGGAAATCTGCGCCGCGCACCCAACCTATCCAATGTGAACCGCGAGACCGCGGTCAGTCGTCCGCGGTCTCTTTGAACCGCGAAGTGTGCGAAGGATTCGCGAAGAACGCAAAGCCCTTTGGGTTTCCCTTCGCTCCCTGCGCGTCTTCGCGCTCCCCCACCGTCCGCAGTCCGTCGTCCGTGGTCTACCTGGAACGCCCCATCACCCTATCAACCACTCACCGGCCAAACACTTCCCCCGCAAGCACCCCCTGCCACACTTTCGCCACCGGGCCGCGCAGCGTGATGGCGTCATCCGCTCCGATTTCGATTTCCAGTTCCCCGCCGGGCATGTGCACGGTGACGCGCTCGTCGCACAGCCCCAGGCGGTGGGCCGCGGCCGCGGCGGCGCAACTGCTGCTGCCGGAGGCCAGCGTGTAGCCCGCGCCGCGCTCCCAGATTTCAATCCGAATATTGTCACGGTCCAACACCTGTAGAAACTGAACGTTGGTGCGGTTGGGGAAATGGGGGTGGTGTTCGATTTGCGGCCCCAGGCGGCGCGCTTCATCGGCACTCGCGTGCGGGCGCAGCACCACGCAATGGGGATTGCCCATGCTCACCGCACAATAACGCAGCGTCTCGCCCCCGATTTCCAGCGTTTCATCCACCACCTCGCGCCGCGGCCCGGCCACCGGGATGACCTCGCTATCGAAGACGGCGCGCCCCATCATCACGGACACCTGTTTGCCGCGCGCCATCACCTGAACCCGCACCGCGCGCCCCGGCGTCGTCACTTCCACCGCCTGCTCCCCAATGCGCCCCGCGTCCCACAGATAGCGGGCGAAGATGCGCAGCCCGTTGCCGCTGATTTCGGCCTCACTGCCGTCGGGGTTGAAAATGCGCGCCGCGAAACCCTGCGGCGTGGACGTATCCAGCACAATGCCGTCCGCGCCCGCGCCGCGGTGACGGTCGCAAAGGCGGCGAATCTGGGGGAGCGTCAGCGGGCGGGTGAGGTCGGCGGCGGAGAGCACCAGGTAGTCGTTCCCCAGGCCGTGGTACTTGTGCACGGGCACGGCCTCCCAGCGCGTCTCGCTGCCGGGCAGCGGCAGGTCGCCGCGGATCAGGTCGTCCGGCGTCTCGCGGCGGCGGATGAGATGCGCCTGGCCGTCCTCCAGCCACAGCACAGCCGGGCGGGTGGCGCCGTTGTAGTTGCTCGCCATACTGAGTTGATACGCCCCGCCGACCGGGATGGCGATCAGTTCATCTTCCTGAACATCGGGGAAAGGCAGGTTTTCGATCAGGATATCGCCGCTCTCGCAGTACGGGCCGGCGAACCAGGCCGGGCCGGCGGCAGGCCGCGCCGGTCGCTGCACCGGCAAGGCGGTGTAGCGCGCCTGGTAGAGGGCGAAGCGCGGGTTGTCGGCCAGGCCGCCGTCGAGCAGCAGCCAGCGGCGGTGCGCGGTGCGCTTGACCGTGCCGACCCGGTACACGGCGACCCCAGCGCGGGCCACCAGGCTGCGCCCCGGCTCCACATGCAGGCGAGGGAGCGATCTCCCCTCTCGCTGGCAGATTTCCACCACGGTTTGTGCTGCCAGGCGGACGTACTCCTCTACTGAAGGCTGCGGCAGGTCGTCCTCGTGGTAGGCCACGCCCCAGCCGCCGCCGATGCACAGCGTCCAGGTGTCCGGCATGCGGATTTCCTCCGCCAGCGCCAGCGTGCGTTCCAGCGCCTCGACCAGCGGCGAGGGGTCGTGGAATTTGGAGCCGAGATGGAAGTGCAACCCGGTAAGCGGTAACCCGCGCTGGCGGCAGAACTGCGCTGCCTCGACGATTTCCGCCGCGCTCATACCGAATTTGCTGTCTTCCTGCCCGGTCTGGATTTTGGCGTGGGTCTTCACCGCCCGCCCGGGACGGAAGCGCAGCCACAGGTTGGGTATCTGCCTCAGACCTCCGAGGTCTTGGAGACCTCGGAGGTCTACTAACCGCCGCAACTCGCTCAGGTTGTCCACCACAATGGTGCCCGCCTGGGTCAGCGCGGCGGCGAGCACGGCGCGCGACTTGTTCACCCCGTGGATGAGAACGTGCTCCCGCGGCACGCCCGCGGCCGCGGCGACGCGCATCTCTCCCTGGCCGGTGCAATCCACCCACAGGTTGTGTCGTTGTGTCCACTGGGCAATAGCCACGGCGAGAAATGCTTTGCCCGCGTAGGTGATGCCGCTTTCGCCGGGGTAGTGCGTTTGCAGGGCGCGCTGATAATCCTGAACAGCGGCGTCCATTGTGGCCGCGTCGTAGATGTAAAGCGGCGTGCCATATTGTTCGGCCAGTTCGGCCAGGTTGCAGCCGCCGATGGTGAGCGTCTCACTCTCGATG
>WFTY01000511.1 GCA_015485245.1 Anaerolineales bacterium
GACCATGACTGTTCGAGGGATACGCGGCGCGACCGTGGCCGACGCCAACGAGGCCGACGCCATCCTGGACGCCACCAGGGAGTTACTGCTCGCCATTCTGGATTCAAACCCCGATTTGCATCCAGAAGATGTGGCGAGCGTCACGTTTACCGTCACCGAAGACCTGGACGCCACCTACCCGGCGCTTGCCGCCCGGCAGTTGGGCTGGATGCAGGTCCCGCTGATTTGTGGACGCGAGATCCCTGTGCCCGGAGGGTTGCCCAAGTGCATTCGGGTGATGATTCATTGGAACACGAGCGTACCTCAAGATGAAGTGCGCCACGTTTACTTGAAAGACGCAACGCGTTTGCGCCCTGATTTAGCTGTAATAACCCTCAACCAGCAGGAGGTTGTACGATGATGATTGTGATGCGAGCGGATGCCACGCAACGAGAGATTAAAACGATTGTGGATCGTGTGCAGGATTGCGGCGCCCAAGCGCACCTGTCGGAAGGGCAGGAGCGCACGATTATCGGAGTGGTGGGTGATGTGCGCTCCCTGCCGCGGGATGAGTTCGTCCGTATGCCCGGTGTGGACCGCGTCATCCCGATTTCGCGTCCCTACAAACTGGCCTCGCGGGAGTTCCATCCCTGGAACTCGGAGGTCAGCCTGGACGGCATTCGTTTTGGTGGCCCGGAAGTGGTGGTGATTGCTGGGCCGTGCTCGGTGGAAGACCGGGGGCAGTTGCTGGAAACCGCTTACGCGGTGCGCGAGGCCGGTGCTCATGCCCTGCGGGGCGGCGCTTACAAGCCGCGCACCTCGCCGTACACGTTTCAGGGCTTGGGGGAAGAAGGGCTGGAACTGCTGGCCGAAGCGCGCGCCGCGACCGGCCTGGCCGTGGTCACCGAGGCCATGTCCCCGGCGCAGGTCCCTGTGGTCACCCGTTACGCCGATATGATCCAGATCGGGGCGCGCAATATGCAGAATTATGCCTTGTTGCACGCTGTTGGGGAAAGCCAGTTTCCTGCCTTGCTTAAGCGTGGCCTGAGCGCCACGGTGGACGAACTGCTCATGGCGGCAGAGTACATCCTCTCGCACGGCAACCAGAACGTGGTGCTTTGCGAGCGCGGCATTCGCACTTTTGAAACCGCCACGCGCAACACCACCGATATCAACGCCATCCCGGTGCTCAAAACGCTTACGCACCTTCCGGTGATCCTCGATCCCAGCCACAGCACCGGCCATTGGGAGTACGTGGAGGCCATCGCGCGCGCTGCTGTCGCCGCTGGGGCAGACGGTTTGATTATCGAGGTGCACCCTCAACCGGAGATCGCCCTCTCCGACGGTGGACAATCCCTCAAGCCGGAGCGGTTTGCCGCTCTGGTGCGGCAGGTTGCTGCTATCGCTGAGGCAGTCGGCCGCAGCATGGCCCCGGCCAAGGCGCCGCTTGCGAACTGATTATGGACGACGACTTTTTTCTCGATCAACGTGTGGCGATCGTCGGCCTTGGCCTGATGGGTGGTTCGCTGGCCCTGGCTTTGCGGGGATACTGCCCCGCGTTGATCGGCGTGGACCGCAACCCGGAGACCCTGGCGCTGGCGGAGGAAAAGCGCGTGGTCGACCTGGCCACGAATGACCTCTCCGCAGCCCTCGACCGCGCCGACCTGGTGGTGCTGGCCGCGCCGGTGCGCGCCAACCTGGCGCTGCTGGCTGAAATCTCCCAGCTGCATTCCAGTTCGTTGATGTTGCTTGATATGAGTTCGACGAAAAGCGCGGTGGTCACGGCGATGAATCGCCTGCCGGAGCGGTTCTCCGCCCTGGGCGGGCATCCCATGTGCGGCAAGGAGACCTCCGGATTGGCGCATGCCGATGGTAAACTGTACTGGGATGCGCCCTTTGTGCTCACCGAGACTAAGCGCACCACGCCTGAACTGCGCGCCGCTGCTGAGACGATGGTTGCCATTATTGGCGGGCAAACCCTGTGGCTGGACGCGGCAACGCATGACCGTTGGGCCGCGGAGGTCAGTCACCTGCCGTACCTGGTTTCGGCGGCGCTGGCCGGTAGCGCCTCGGCGGAATCGGCCTCTCTGGTGAGCAGCGGGTTTCTCGGCGCCAGCCGCCTGGCAGCCAGCGACGTCACTATGATGCTCGACATACTGGTCACCAATCGTGATCCGGTTTTGGCCGCGTTGGAAGGCTTTCAGCGTAGTTTGGACGCTTTGCGTCAGGCCTTGCACAGGGATGATGAACCGGCCCTGCGAGCCGTTCTCTCCGCGGCTCGCGATAATCATGCTCGTCTCGTCCATTGTCCCGACGCTGATTCTCTCGTCGAGCTTGGCCCTTCTGATGACCATTGACTGCCGATGCAACCGATACAACCCTGACGGATGGGACTGATACTTCCCGGCTCCAAGAGCCACACCAACCGCGCCCTGATGCTGGCGGCCCTGGCCGAGGGCGTCACCGTGCTCGAAGACGCTCTCTTCTCCGATGACACGCGCTACTTTGCGGCCGCCCTCACCGCGCTGGGGTTTGACGTGCGTCTGGAAGAGGAAGCCCATCGCATTACCGTGCATGGCCTGGGCGGGCGCATCCCCGCGCGCCGCGCCGACTTGTTCGTTGGCAACGCGGGGACAGCGGCCCGCTTCCTGACCGCCATGCTCACTATCGGCGCAGGCAAATTCACCCTTGATGGCAATGCCCGCATGCGCAAGCGCCCCATCGGTGACCTGATCATCGCCCTCAACCAACTGGGGGCGGATGTCAGAGGACAGCGGGCAGCGGACGGCAGACCGCGGTCAGTCGTCGGTGGTCGGTCGTCCGCGGTCACAGACGCGATTTGTCCCCCTGTTGTCGTGCGTTCGTCCGGTCTCGCGGGTGGCTCGACCACCGTGCGCGGCGAGATTTCCTCCCAGTTCCTCAGCGCGCTGCTGATGACCGCCCCTTATGCCCGCCGCGCGGTCGAAATCCGGGTGGATGGCGAACTGCGCTCGCGCCCCTACATTGACCTGACCCTGGGAGTGATGGCCGATTTTGGGGTGCAGGTGGAGCGCCGGGGCTATTCCTGCTTTTGCGTCGCTCCGCAAATGTACCGTTCTCCAGGGACGTACCCCATCGAGGCCGATGCCTCCGCCGCCTCCTACTTCTTTGCTGTGCCTGCCGTGCGCGGCGGCTGGCTGGAGGTCGCCAATCTCTCCCGCTCGGCGCGTCAGGGCGATATCGCTTTTTTAAACGTCCTTGAAGCGATGGGCTGCACGGTCACCGAGACCGGTGCTGGCATCCGTGTGGACGCTCCCCACGAGGGCAAACCGCGCGGCGTGGACGTGGATATGGGCGATATCTCGGATACTTTCCTCACCCTGGCCGCCATTGCGCCTTTCGCCTCCTCGCCAACCACCATTCGCGGCGTGGCCTCCTCGCGGCACAAGGAGTGCGACCGCATCGCTGCCGCGGTGACCGAGTTGCGCCGCCTGGGTGTGGCTGTGGACGAGCACCCCGATGGCCTGACCGTCTACCCCTGCGAGACCCTCCGTCCGGCGCGGGTGCGTACCTATGACGATCACCGCGTGGCGATGGCCTTCGCCCTGGTGGGCTTGCGCGTCCCCGGGATCGAAATCGAGAACCCCGGCTGTGTGGCGAAGACCTTTCCGGCGTATTTTGATGTTCTGGAGCGAGTGCGACGGCAGGTCGCGGACTGCTGACGGATCGCAGTACCCCGTCCGCGGTCTGCTGTCCACCGTCTTGCAACCATGAGTGTCCTCCCCTCCTCCCTCCGCCTTGGCTTAATTGGCTATCCCCTCGATCATAGCCTTTCGCCGCGCATCCACACCGCTGCCCTGCGCGCCCTCGGCCTGGAGGGGGAGTATCGTCTTTACCCCGTTCCCCCGCGCGCGGAACGGACGCCGGGCGACAGCGAGGCGGAATTCGAGACGCTTGCCGATTTGCTGCAACAGATGCGCGCCGGTGAACTCCATGGCCTGAACGTCACCATCTCGTATAAACAGACCGTCATCCCTTTGCTGGACGACCTCACTGGAGCGGCGCGGGCAGTTGGCGCGGTC
>WFTY01000512.1 GCA_015485245.1 Anaerolineales bacterium
GTGCAGAAGGGCAAGAAATAACCTCGGGTGGTGCCCGGAACAAAGACCTCACAGGCCTGTTCGACCTGTGACTTGATGAAATAGTCCGTCTGGCTGGGCATCAGCCGGGACTTGCGGGCGCAAATGGGGATAAAGGTCTTTTGTGCCTGATTTCAGCGATATGCAATATCGCTGAAGTATACCCATACTCCCGCATTGACCACCATGCCGCCGCCGAGGACCTGGATCGCCGTCACGCGCTCTCCCAACAGGATCACGGCCAGCACACTGACGAGTACCGGGGTCAATGTAGAGAGCATGGTCATGTAGGATGCGGTGCCCTCCTTCAGGCTGCGGCTGAGGTATAGCCATGTCAACGCCAGGAGTATGCCCGCCAGGATGGAGTATCCTAGGATGGGCAGGTTGAACCAACTGGCCCTGGGTGGAATGCTTTGCGGCATTGTGATGAAGAGGGCGACAGCGAAAAGGGTGATAACTGGCAGCCCCGCGAGGGGTTTGAGGTAGGTTACCAGATCGGGGCTGACCGAGTTTCCCCTCAACCCATGGCGAAGCATGATGTTCCCCACCGACCATGCTAGGCACGCCCCCAGGATGAACAAATCGCCCGTGTGCGGCAGCAGTTTTTGCCCCTGTGTGGTCAACAGGTAGATGCCTGTCATCATCAGGAGCATTGCCCCCGCTTTCCGCCAGGACATTTGCTCTTTGAGGAAAATCCATGCCAGCAGGGTGGTGGTGACCATCGAGAACTTTGCCAGAAACCCGGCATTGACTGCCGATGTCAGCGCAACCCCGATGATGTAGAGCGTCCCGCCCACGCCGTAATGCAACCCGTTCGCCAGCGCGAGCTGCCAGAACAGGCGAGGCTTATGACTCGCCAGGGAACGCAGCTCCCGGAACACGCCAGGAAGCATCATCACCGAGAGGGCGGCCAGTGCTGAGAGCCCGGTCTGGAGTTGGAAGGGAATGACCTTTGCTCCGTTGGCGAACGCGGCCTTTGACTGAACGATATAAAGCGCCCAGAACATCGAAAACAGCAGAATGCTTTTTGTTGAGCGGGTTGTGGTTGGCATGGCTTCCCCGTCCCCCATTTGCTTTTGGGGGATTTTCTGGATACACCTCCGACAGATCTCCCGCGACAATCACCAGTTGAACACCCCATCGAGGTCATCTGTGGGCACGTCGAAGACGGCGCGGGTGGGGGGCAGGGATTCGCGGTACATCCATTCGGGGAGGCGGTCGTCGGCGGGGGTGAAACCGGCCCGGCGGTTGAAGGCGTGCTCCAGCCGGAGGGTTTCGCGGCCCAGTTCCTGGAGGATATCGTCGCCGACCTGCCAGCCGTAGCGGGCGTTGAGCAGCTCGCGGATCGTCTGCGGCGCGGCGGCGAAGCCGAACCCGGCGAAGATGCACGCCCCCAGCGTATCGTACCCCGCCATGCTGATCTGCGCTTTGCGCGAGACCTCGGCCTGCCCCTGCGGGTCGGTGTGGTTGATCTTGGCGCGGATGGTCAGCCCGGCGGTATGGTCGGCTCCCTGGGGGGAAGTGGCATAGGTCACGCCGGTGCCCTTGATGGCGCGGGGGTCATAGGCGCTGATGGCCTGCCCCTTGACGACCGGGACGCGCTCGACGCCGAACACCTTGCCTACTGTGGCTGCTCCGTGCCCCAGCACGCGGCCCAGGGGCGACCCGGCGCGGATTTCGGCCACCAGGGCCAGGGCGCGCTCGCCGTCGCCGAAGGGCATCAGGCCGGCTTCGGCGGCCACGCCCAGGGCGGCGCCGATCTCGATGCTGTCGAGACCGAGGTCGTTGACTTCGCGGTTGAGGCGGGCGATGGCGTCGAGGCTCTCGATGCCCAGGTTGGCGCCCATCAGGCCGATGGTTTCGTATTCCAACGGGGAGACGACGGCTTTGCCCGCTTCATCGCCGAAGACGTTGGAGCACTGGATGGTGCAGCCGCGCATGCAGGCGTGGCTGGGGTTGCTCTCCCCGCCGCGGGCGAGGATCACCTGGCGCAGGTTCTCGCCGCTGATGCGCTCGGCTGCTTCGAACTCGCCCGCTGAGAAGTTGCGCGTGGGCAGGGCGCCGAAGTGGTTGCACAGGTTGGTCATGGCGGCGGTGCCGAAATCGTGATAGGTTTTGATCTGGGGGTGTTCCCGCAG
>WFTY01000513.1 GCA_015485245.1 Anaerolineales bacterium
GCTTTGGGGCCGATGCCGCTGATGGCGCGCACGGCTTCGGGATCGTAGCTCATCTGGAAGATCAGGTCGCCGACATTGTCGATTTCCAGGTTGTCCTGCAGCAGGGAGGTGATCTGGCTGGTGAAGCCCAGGGTCTCCAGGGGCAGGTCGTAGGCATCGGTGGGGACGGCGGCGCGGGCGGCCTCCAGCCGTTCGGCTTCTGCGGCTTCCTGGGCTCGAACGCGGTTGATGCGCTCCCGCTCCACGCGCTCGAGCAGGTTGTGCAGTTCATGAAATTCCTCGGGCGAGATCGGTCGGCCGTCGATCTTCTTGCGCATGATGCTTTCGATCTGGGGGAGGTTTTCCTTCTCCTGCTCGTAATACTCGGCGTAATCGGGGGCGTTCTTCAGTTTGAAGAGCAATTCGGAAGTGGCTTCGATCAGGCTCTTGATGTCGATGCGCCAGCCGGTGAGCTTGGCCGTCAGGCGGGCGTTTTGCCCGTCGCGGCCAATCGCCAGGCTGAGCTGGTCCTCGGGAACCACTACGGTGGCGGTCTTGGAGCCGTCCACTTCTTCGAGGAAGACGCTGAGCACGCGCGCCGGGCTGAGCGCCTTGGCGATGTAGGCGGCCGGGTCGGGGTTCCATTCGATGACATCAATTTTTTCGTCGTTGAGCTCGCGCACGATGGTCTGGATGCGCACGCCGCGGATGCCCACGCAGGCGCCCACGGGGTCAACGCCGGGCTGCAAGGCGGCCACCGCTACCTTGGAGCGCTGCCCTGGTTCGCGGGCGATGGAGCGAATTTCGACCAGCCCCTGGTAGATCTCCGGCACTTCGTTTTCCAGCAAGCGGCGTAAAAAATCGGGGTGGGCGCGCGAGAGGATGATCTTGGGGCCGCGGTTGCTTTCCTGGACTTCCAGCAGCAGGGCGCGCACGCGGTCGTGGACGCGGAAATACTCGCGCGGAATCTGGTGGCGGCGCGGCATGATGCCCTCGGCCTTGAGATCCAGCCCCAGGGTGATCTGTTTGACGTTGACCGCCTGCACCACGCCGTTGACGATGTCGCCGACCTGCTTGATGTAGTAGTTGTATTGGATTTCGCGCTCGGCCTCGCGAATGCGTTGCTGGATTACCTGACGGGCGGTTTGCGCGGCCACGCGCCCGAAGTCATCGGGCGTGCTTTCGACGATGAGCATATCGCCCACCTGCGCTTCGGGGTTGACCCGCCGCGCTTTCTCCAGGGAGACCTCGGTGTATTCGTTTTGTACTTCCTCGACGACCTCTTTTTCGGCGTAGATGGCCACTTCGCCGGATTCCAGGTCGATTTTGGCCTCAATGTGCTGCGCGTTGGATGCGTGCACGGCCCGGCGGTACGCCGAAACCATGGCATCCTGGATGGCTTCCAGCACGACTTCCTGCGGCAGGCCGCGGTCATCAAGGATTTGTTTAAAAGCCAGTGCAAAATCGCTCTTCATGTTCTTTCTCCATGCGGTTTGTGGGGTGGCAGTGCCCTTACATGAAGAAAAGTGGGGGTTGCCCACTTTTCGCTGCAAGCAGTATTGCTACCACCCTATAGCAAGGCGCATTTTAACATGGATGGGGGAGAATGACAAGTTTTGTGACTTCCAATTTCAGAGAAAGCGGGCTTTTCGAAAGGCGTTGGACTCTGGTTCAGCCGGCGTGTTCGGCGAGCAGCTTTTCCAGCAGGGCGGTTTCCTCTTCCGGTGAGTGGATTTCGCCGTCCAGCCAGGCGGAGCGCAGGCGTTCGAGGATGGTTTTGTAGATCGGGCCGGGAGGCAGGCCGCGGGCGCGCAGGTCATCGCCGCGCGTGTGCGGGGCGACCTTGCGCCAGGTGCAGGCGTAGCTCTTCAGCATACTGCGGAAGGCGTCGTCGTCCGCCGCCAGGTAGAGGCCGTAAACTGCCAGGGGAGGGACGCGTTCCATGCGAGCGACCACGACGCTGGGCTTCTCGTCTTTCAATTGTGCGCGGGTGTGCCACAGTTTGCAGGCGGCGCGCGTGGCTTCGGCCAGGGGGCGGGGCAGCTTGAGGCGTTGGATCACTCCCTGGATGCGGTACACCGGGAGCGGTAGAAGCCATAGGAGGTAGGATAACGCCAGCCGGAGGCGCGCCCCCTCCAACGGCGGTTTGATCTCCCAGCAGGCTTCGGGCGGCTCATCCTTGAGCGCAGCCAGATGCTCAAGCGTGGCGGCTTCCAGTCCCAAATCTTTGTGGATGGCCTCCAGCAAGCCAAGCTGTTTTAGGCGTTTCAGCATGGGGATGGCGTTCGGCTCGGTGAGGATGCTGTCCAGCTCGTGGCGGATACGGTCGCCGGAGACGCGCTTGAGTAGCGGAAGGGCCTCGGTGAGCAGTTGCAGGGTGCGCGGCCGAATGGTGAAGCCATAGCGTTGTTCGTAGCGCACGGCGCGCAGCATGCGCGTGGGGTCATCCACAAACGAGAGCGAGTGCAACACGCGAATGTAGCCCTTCTCCAGATCGGCCAGGCCGCCCCAGTAATCGTATAGTTCGCCGTAGTGATGGCCGTCCAGGCGCAGCGCCAGTGTGTTGATGGTGAAATCACGGCGGTGCAGGTCGAGCTTGATGCTGCCGCGCTCGACGGTGGGCAGGGCGGTGGGGTGGGTGTAGAACTCGGTGCGGGCGGTGATGAAATCCAGCGTCTGCGGCAGATCGTTGAGTTCTTCTTCGTCAATGAGCTGACGCAGGGCGCGGGTGGCGGCCTGGGCGTTGTGGTTGTTGGGGGAAGGCAGCAGCCACTTGGCGGTGCCGAAGCGTTTGTGCGTGGTCACGCGCCCGCCGAAGCGTTTGCCGACGGCCTGGGCGAGGGCGATGCCGTCTCCTTCGACCACCAGGTCGAAATCCAGGCTGGGGTGTTGGAGCAGCAGATCGCGCACAAAGCCGCCGACGATGTAGACGGCGAGGTTGTGTTCCTGGGCTAACTCGGCAATGGCCTGAAGCAGTTTGAGACGGGCGGGGGGCAGCGCTTCGGAAAGCCGCCGGGCGAGGTTGCGCTTGCCAGGGCGCTGTGCCGGGGGGGTGAGGTTTTTGAGCAGGTCGGTGCGGGTGACGATGCCGACGATTTGGTGGCTGGCGAGTTCCACGACGGGGATTTGTCCCCAGCCGGTTTCGGCCATCACGCGTTGCAGGTATTCGATCGAGTGGTCGGGGTGGACGTGGACGTCCCCGGCCTGCATCAGGCTGGCGGCGGTGAGGTTGAGTTTGTGGGCGATGGCGCGGTCCACCGCGCGGCGGGTGAGCAGGCCGACGATGGTTTCCCCATCCACCACGGGGTAGCCCTCGTAGCCGTAGCGCTGCATGCGGCGGGCGGCTTCTTCAGCGGAGGTGTCGGGGGAGAGCACCTGCGGGGCGCGCGACATAATCTCGGCCACGGTGAGCGCCGGCTGGACGTGCTGGGGGAGGATGTGCAACAATTCCTGGCGCACTTCTTCAAGCGGCCGGTCTTTGATCAGCGCGGCGGAGGCGCGGGCGTGCCCGCCGCCGCCGAAGTGAGCGGCGACCTGACCGACGTTGATGTTGTCGCTGGTGGAACGGCAGATCAGTTGCACGCCGCCGCGGGTGGCGATCAGCAGGAGAAGGGCGTCCGGGTCGAGCAGATCGCGCAGCTTGTGGGCGATGGAGGAGAGTTCATCGTGCAGGTCGGTGGCATCGCCGGTTGCCAGGATGATGACGTGGTCGTGGATGGTGTGGTGTTCGGCGTTTTGCCGCAGCTGGTCATAGATCGCCTGCTGCGCCAGGGAGAGCGGCTGGTTGAGGTAATTGTTCACCAGCTCCAGGCTGGCGCCTTCTTCCAGCAGAAAGGCTGCGGCGCGCACATCGCGCGGGGTGGTGCGGGTGTAGGTCAGGGAGCCGGTGTCTTCGTAAATGCCCAGCAGCAGCAAACTGGCCTGGACCATTGTGAGGCGCAGGGCCTGGCGCTGAATGGCTTCGACCAGGATGGTGGCGTTGGCGCCGGTGGCGTCGCTGGTGATCTCCCAGTCGGCAGGCAGGTCGGGGTGCCGGTCATGGTGGTCGATC